>PWLE01000035.1 GCA_003559495.1 Mollicutes bacterium | reverse complement strand
TGGTAATGGACTAAACCAGATTAAACAGTATATAATTTATCAACACTACTTTTATTAATTTAATGTTTAACCAAAACAAAGAAAAATGAAGAGAATTGTAATTTTACTGCTGGCGCTGTTTGTAGCGTCAGCAGGCGCGTGGGCGAACGGCAATGGGCCGGTTCACAATACCACGCAAAACACATACTATGAAACCATCCAGGCCGCAATTGTCGCTGCCAGTCCCGGCAACGAGATTGTAGTGTCTGATGGGGTGTATGAGGAAAATCTTCTTATAGAGACATCACTCACTATTACCGGACCAAACAGTTTATTGGCAGGCGATGATCCCTCCCGTGTTGACGAAGCCATCCTAGAGGGAAATATCCGGGTAGAGGCTGATAACGTTAACATTAAAGGATTGTTAATAGACGGAACCAATGTTAACCAGTCCGGTTTCACCCTTCGCGGCATCCTGGTTGGCAACACCGGTTCGAGAGAGAATGTGACAATTGAGAACAATGTGATTGTGAGTTGGGTCACCGGTATTTCTCTTGCTGGTGGGGCATCGTTCCCATGGAACAATAATGTTCTAATCGAAGGGAACAAATTTATCAGCGCTTCTATTGGTAGTACCGAAAACGTTGGGGCGCTTACAATTATCAACAACACTTTCGAGTCTACCGGTGTAGGGCTTGGCAGCGGTGCTGTGCTGGCCGCTCCGATTACAGGCAATCATTTCTCGGATTTTTCAGGACGCTATGTAAGTGCTGCTGCTGGAGTAGTTGCTGACTTCGGTGACATAATCGAAAACAACACATTCGACAAAGGTGCATTCACTGAAAATGCAGTTGGCCAGTGGTATGATCGCGCAATTTTCGGAGCGATTCAAGGGGCCATAAATGTTTCCGGCGACGGAACAACGATCACTGTGCTTGCTGGCACCTATGTTGAAGTCGTTGAAATCCTCACTGACAATCTAACCCTTGTATCCACCGATGGCGCTGAAAATACCATCATTGATGCCGATGGAGCTGTGAATGCAATTAAGATTGGTGAATATGATAAAAACGGTATACATCCAACAGGAGTAACAATTGACGGTTTTACCGTACAAGGTTGGACAGAGCGTGGAATTGGACAAAGAAATGGGAACGGTACAGTTAGTATTTTGAATAATACGGTTATTGCTCCATTGTCCGGAACAAATGTGAGAGGGGGAATTATCTTGTCAGGTGGAGATGGATCCCTTGTAAAAGGCAACACCCTGACCATCCCGGAATTTGGTACAACTGGTTGGACTTCAGCCGGCATTATGCTAATGGGTACTGTAAATGCCATTGTCGAAGAGAACTCAGTAACTGGTCTACCAGCAGCGGCTGATATCGGAATCGCTGTGGCTGGAACTCCTGTTTGGGAAAGCCTCGACCCTAATTGGGTTGACGCAACAGGAAATATCATCAAAAACAACATCGTTTCTGATATAGAAAAGGGTATTTACATTGCCGGTAATGCATCCAATACCACTGTTGAAGGCAATGATATTTTCAATAATGATATCGGTGTGTATGTTTACGTAAATTATGAAGGCACCCCTTCTGGATATACTAACGTCAACAATAACAAGCTATCCAGTCTTGATAACCAGGTGCCTGACTATAATATCGACGCCACCTGCAACTGGTGGGGAACACCCGTTGGCTCTGAAATTGAGGCTATGGTTTCAGGCGATGTAGATTACTCTACTGTGCTGCTTAATGATATTCTTGATCCGGACGATGGTGACTATGTTTGTGATACACCCTGGACAGGACCCGTTTACATTGTAGGAAAAACGTACCATGCAACCATATCAGAAGCGATTACAGAAGCTGTTGACGGCGATGTGATAGAAGTAGCCCCTGGTACTTACATCGAACAATTGGTTATTGACAAAGACCTTGAAATTTACGGTTTTGAAGGAGCAATCATCCAGGCTCCGCCAAAGGCTGAACGTATCACACAGAGCTTTCCTGAAAGTGCACATACATTTGACCCAATCGTGTTTATTGACGGAGGCAATGGGTATATTGATAAAGGTGAAGATAATATCATAGTAACCTTAGAAGGCTTTGAAATTGACGGTAATGACGACCATGGAAGTCATCGTTTTATCGGAATACTGGCCAGGAACACTGACCTGACCGCCAAGAGCAATAGCATATCTGGGCTCCTGGGCGGAAACCAGAATACCGGTATCTTAACATATGGTGGCACTGATATTCTGATTCATGAAAATACCATTTCGGAGTTTAACCGTAACGCAATTACGATTTTTGAGGCAACAGGAGATGAAGTTGTTAAAGTTACGAATAATACCATTATCGGCCGGGGTTATGTTGGTACAGGTTTCTGGGCTCAAAACGGGATTCAGATAAATGGCGATTTTGAAGCCGAAATATCTGGAAATACTTTAACTGACATAGGTTGGATATATCCAGGCGAAGGTACGCGGTGGACTGCATCAGGAATTTTAACATTCGACAATCCTTATGTTTTAATTAAAGAAAACATTTTGACAAACGTTCAGGTTGGAATTCGTCCTGTGAATTCAAGTTTCACAGCCGAATTAAACACCTATGACATGCAGGATGCCACTGTTCTTGAATCATTTGGAGGAATCTGGGGCAACCCGCAAGGCCGTCCTGAAGCAGTTGCCTGGCCGTTTGAAGATCCTGCTACAGGCAAAGGTAGACCAGGAAAAGATGCTTCACTTGTGTTTGAATTTTATAATAATGAGGTTTATGGTGATTTTGACTCTGAGCAAAATGATTGGTCATGGGGGCTGGGAATCTGGCCATATGATGATGGCAAAACGGTAATTGCAACTGTTACTGGCAACAATATTTCCGGATGGGCAACAGCCATTGATGTTTGGGGTGATGATGATTTTGAAGCTTATGTAAATAACAATAATATTACCGAAAACGCATGGGGTATGGCCAACTTTACAGGCACATCGGTCGACGCCACATGCAACTGGTGGGGCACAACCGAACTCGAGGCCATAGATGCAACAACATGGGGGCCCATTCAATGGTCACCCTTCCTCGATGCTAAAGACGGTGATTGCGACGGTGAAGCACCCGTGATCAACCTCACAACCGGTTTGCCATACGTGGGCATTCAGATAGCGGTCGATGATGCCGATGTGGGCGATGAAATTTTCGTTTCCAGCGGCAGCTATACCGGAACCGTCGTTAGCCCCGGCAACATTGTCTGGAGCTACGGCGCCAGCCCGGGATGTGTCACAGTTGACGGGAACTACATCTACCAGTCAACAGATATTATCAAGATCGACATCTGGGGCGAAACACCATGTACTGAACACGACCAGATAAACGTTACCGGCGAACTGACCTTCAACAGGGCCAAACTCGACATCAACCTCTATAATGATGAAGATGGAGTATGGTACAACCCTGAAGTAGACGAAGAATTTGTGATCTTTAAGTACGGCACGCTGACCCCCAACAACTTCCTGATGGACTTCCCGCATAACTACGTAAGGGCCAAGTACGAAACCGGCCACAAAAATTTCTCCATCAGCTATGACAACATTGAAAATGAAGTAGTGCTTACCACCCTCGAAGACCGCGACATCGATATCGCCATCAACGAGATCGCTTGCGGC
>PWLE01000001.1 GCA_003559495.1 Mollicutes bacterium | reverse complement strand
TTGCAGAAGCTAGTAGTGGTATTCTTTCTGATGATGCAGGGATGGTAGTGTTTAAAGAAGCAAAAGATTATGGTGAAATAGAAACCTCAGGTGGTGAATTTGAGGTGTTGGTTGTTGCTGGCGGTGGCGGTTCGAAAGATGCCTCAAGTTATCAGGGCATCGGCGGTGGCGGAGGCGGTGGCATTGTTTATAACGCTATTTTTACGGTTTCCTCTATTGACGTACTCGTTATTGTGGGCGATGGTGGTAATAAAGAGAGCGGAGCAAATAGTACATTCCACACAATCGTAGCGATAGGCGGTGGTGTAGGCCAGATGACTAGCGGTGAATCTGGTGGTAGTGGTGGCGGTGGTGGATCGCAACCCCCCTACACCGGTGGGGCAGGTAGCCAAGGGAAAGATGGAGGCACAGGGCAAGCACCGGGAACTTATAACGCTGGCGGCGGCGGTGGCGGTAAGAGTGTGGCGGGCGGTGATGCAGGTGGCACATCAGCGGGTAACGGCGGTGATGGCAAAGCTTATTTTGGGACAACATACGCTGGTGGTGGTGGCGGTGGTATTCAGGAAGGCACTCTTGGTTCAGGTGGAACAGGAGGGGGGGGCAATGGTTGTCATTCAAAAAGTCCTAAAGTAGCAGCACAAAATGGCACGAATTTTTTGGGTGGCGGTGCCGGTGGTAGTGCGGTTGTTAGTACAGGAAGCGAACCCGGTAAAAAAGGCGGCTCCGGCATCGTAATCGTCCGTTGGGGTGGTTATGATTTTGATTATGATCCTACAGAATAAAATAAAAAAAATATAATACATTAAATAATTTATTATTTAATGTTTTTTTATTGCAATAATCATAATTTTAAACTATTTATAAATTATTTTATGTGATATAATGGGTATGGTGATGAATTTGAAAAAATTAATGGCTTTTAGTTTATTGTTTATTATTTTAATAAGTGGTGTTTATTATTTGTTTTTTTATCAAGAAGATGTGTCGCGAAAAGAGTTAAAAGAACAAGTAATAGATATGGTGGCTAATTATGTTCATGATTGTTTAAAAGGGGACATTGTTAATAGAGAAATAACGTTAACTGATCATCGTTTAGCTAATGGGTTAGTTTTAGAAAAAGGAACGCTTTTTTTTAATGAGGAATGCCAAGTTAGATTAGCTGTTTTTGATGGTGATTATTGTGTTATGAAAGATTATGAAAAGGATTATTTTGTGTTTGAAAGTGATGGTGAAGATTGCTGGGCGTCAAAACCATTGCGTTGTTTAGATTCGGATGATGTTGTTTTTGCTAATGGTAAGATAAAAGAATATTTGGCTGTAGATGAAAAGGAAATTTGCATTCCTGCGCAAATAAATGGCAGTGAGGTTCGTGTTATTGGTGCTAATGCTTTTGCTGATGTTGGTTTAAAGAAGATTACTTTACCAAATACGGTAACGAGAATTGAAGAATATGCTTTTTTTAATAATCAATTAGAAACTCTTTCCCTGCCCACTAATTTACTTTATCTTGGTTCTTATGCTTTTTTTGGTAATGAAATTGATGAGGTTGTTATTCCTAGTTCGGTAGTAGATGTTGGTAATAATGTTTTTAGTATTGCTTTTCAAAATTTAAGTTGGGTTAATAGAATTAGTGATGATTTTTGGTTAAGTGATAATGATACTTTAACAGGTATTATTACGTTTGATTCGGTTTTAGAAATTCCTGATACTTTTAGTGTTATTGCCGCTGAGGCCTTTGTTAATTTAGAAATTGAAAAACTTTATATTCCGGATTCTGTTATTATAATTAAAGATAATGCTTTTTTGGGCAGTGGGGTTAAGGAAGTTATAATGGCTAGTGATGATGTTATAATTGGTTCAAATAATTTTGAGGAAGTATTTTTAAATTTATATGAGGAAAATGGTGCTGGCAATTATTTGTTGACAGCGGAAGGTATTTGGGAATATTTGGCAGAATAAAAATTGTTATTTATGAAAAATTTCCTTTACATAATGGGGTTTTCTTGCTATAGTAAAAAGGGAATTTGCTTTTTATAAAAGTAACAAAATCATAAATTAATAAAAAGAGAGGTTAGTTATGGAAGAAATTAATTTAAAGGAATTATATGAGTTTTTTGTAAAACATATTGTAACAATAGTACTTGGCGTTGGCTTTTTAATGGTTATTGGCTTTGTTTATGTTTTGTTTTTACAAAAACCAATGTATCAAGCGACAACAACTTTACTGTTAACAACGGAAGAGACAGTTATTACGCAAGGAGATTTACGAATTAATCGTGATTTGATTCAAACTTATCGGGAAGTAGTGCAAAGTAAAAATATTTTAGGGGCGACTTTAAAACAAACAACTTATAATTTATCAATTAATGAGTTAGGGAGCATGGTTGATGTAACAGCAGTTCCTAATACTGATGTTTTAAAAATAACAGTTCGTTCCGATGAACCCACCCAGCCCCATGTTTTAGCAAATGTTATCGCTCATAATTTTATTGATTTAGTGCGTGATGTTTATAATATTGAACATATTGCCATAGTTGATGCGGCTGAGGCACCAGAAGAACCTTATAATAAAAATTTTCCTTTACAAGTTGTTATTATTACTTTAATTTCATTTTTGGTAGCTAGTTTTATAGCAATTTTGGTTTATTTTTTAGATGATACTATTAAAGATGAAAAAGCAATTGAAGAAAGTTTTGATGTTCCTGTTATTGGCATTATTCCATTTGAGAAGGGGGCGAAAAAATGAAAGAATTAGTAGCGCATACCAATCCAAAATCAGTTGTAACAGAATCTTTAAAAACAATTCGAACTAATTTGTTATTTTCTTCGGTTGATGAAAAGTTAAAAAGAATTTTAATTACTAGTGCTAATCCTGTTGAAGGAAAAAGTTATATTTCTGCTAATTTAGCAATTACTTTCGCACAAAATGATCAAAAAGTTTTATTAGTTGATTGTGATTTAAGAAAAGGGCGTTTACATGAAGTTTTTAATCTTAATAATGATATTGGTTTATCTAATTTATTATTAGAAAATGATCGTGTTATTAAAAAATATATTAAAGAAACGGAAATCGAAAATTTAGATATTTTAACAATGGGTGTAATTCCACCTAATCCTTCTGAATTATTAGGATCGAAAAAATTTATTAATTTTTTAGATAAAGCAGAAAAAGAATATGATATTGTGATTGTTGATTCACCACCAGTTAACCGCGTTTCTGATGCCTTAGCAGTTGCTAGTAAAGTGAATGCGGTTTTATTAGTAGCTACGCATGCGAAAACAAAAAATCATGAATTAGATGAAGCTATTAAGCATATTAAAAATGTTGGTGGTAAATTAGCTGGTATTATTATTAACCAGAAAAAAATTGATAAAAAAACCTATTACGGAAAATATTATCAATATTAGATAGAAGGTGTGTTAAAATGAAAAGAATATTTGACTTTGTATTAGCAATATTTTTGTCAATTATTTTTTTAATACCAATGATAATAATTGCAATTTTAATAAAACAAGATAGTGAAGGTCCTGTCTTTTTTATTCAAGAAAGAACAGGGAAAAATGGTAAATCATTTAAAATGTATAAATTTAGAACAATGATAGAAGAAACTGAAAAAAATAATAGAATTTTAACTCATGAAGAAAGAGTTACAAAATTAGGTGAAAAACTAAGAAAAAGTAGTTTAGATGAAATCCCCCAAATTATAAATGTTATAAAAGGG
>PWLE01000038.1 GCA_003559495.1 Mollicutes bacterium | reverse complement strand
TGGAATTAACAAAAAGTTATAAAAAAATTGACTTTTTTTGACGCTTGTGATAGTATTAGCACAGACGAGAAGGTCTTTTTTAAATGTTTCAATGTTGAAAGGTGGTTTGTTATGCAAAAAGTAAGTAGTTTTTTAGAAAGTGTCAATAAAGAAATGGGGAAGGTTCGCTGGCCGAATCGTCGTGAAATGGTTAGTTATTCAGCGGCAACATTATTTTTTATTCTTATTTTTGCTAGCTTTTTTACAGTTTTGGACTTTATTCTAGCCTTCTTTAAAGGATTGGTTTAATGGAAAAACAATGGTATGTAGTAAATACTTATTCTGGACATGAGAATAAAGTAAAAGAAAAATTAGAATTGAAAGTTGATTCACAGGAAATGCAAGATTATATTTTGCGGATTGTTGTTCCTGAGCAAAAGGAAGTAGAAATTAAAGATGGTGAGCGCAAAGAGAAAACTAAAAAAATGTTTCCGGGTTATATTTTGGTAGAAATGATTATGACTGACGAAGCATGGTTTACAGTTCGAAATACACCAGGTGTAACGGGTTTTATTGGTTCATCTGGGCGCGGAACAAAGCCTTTTCCTTTAACACCAAATGAAGTTGATAAAATTTTAGGTTCAATGGGAATGAGTCGAATTGATATCGCCAAAGAATTAAATGAGGGTGATAAAATAAAGGTGATTACTGGTGCTTTTGCCGATATGTTTGGGCATGTTAAAAAGATTGATTATGCTAATAATATGGTCGAAGTAGCGGTTGATTTATTTGGTCAAGAAACAATTGTTGAATTAGGTTTAACAGAAATTCAAAAAGCAGAGTAGACAAATAAATATTGATATGATATTATTAATAGGTTGTCAAGTGGGAGCAAGAAAAGCATTATTACCACAGAGAAAAATAGGGAGGTGTTTTTGTGGAAAAAAAAGTAATGAAAAAAATAAAAATAGAAATTCAAGCTGGACAAGCAACACCGGCGCCACCAGTTGGTACAGTATTAGGTCCAGTTGGTATTAATTTGCAGGAGTTTTGTTCACAATTTAATGAAAAAACGAAAGATAAAATGGGTGACATTTTACCAGTAGAAATTACGGTATATGAGGATCGAAGTTTTAATTTTGTTGTTAAGACACCACCGACACCTTTTTTAATTAAGAAATTTGCTAAAATTAAAACTGCTTCAGCAAAGGGAGCAAATGAAGTGGTGGCAACACTTAGTAAAGAAGATATAAAAGCTATTGCTGAGATTAAAATGCCAGATTTAAATGCTTATGATTTGGAAAATGCTATTAAAATTGTTACGGGAACAGCAACTAATATGGGCATTGCGATTAAAGGTGTAACAGATACTGAAATGGCTGAACAAGCAGAACAAGCAAGATTAGAAGAAATAGAAATGGCAAAACGAGAAGCAGAATTAGAAAAAATGGAAAGTGAACTTGCCGAAGAAGTTGAACCAGAAGTGTTAACAGAAAAAGAAACTGATGAAGAAGAAACTGATGAGGAAGAAAAAGAGGAAACAAAAAATAAAGAAGAAGAGAAAAAAGAATAGCATATAGGTAAAGGCCTATGTGGGAGGATAAACCGCAAACCACATAAGGAGGTAAAAAATGAAAACAAAAAGATATTTAGAAAAAGCAAAATTAATTGATAAGGCACAATATTATTCTTTAGAAGAGGCAGTTAAATTAATAAAGAAAACTGCGAGTGCCAAATTTGATGAAACAGTTGAATTAGTTATGCATTTAAATGTCGATCCAAAACAATCTGATCAACAATTAAGAGGCGTGATAACGCTTCCTAACGGGACGGGGAAAACTAAGAAAATTTTAGTAATTGCACAAGGAGAGGCTGCTGAAGCAGCTAAAAAAGCTGGTGCTGATCATGTTGGTGAAGAAGATATGTTAAAAAAAATTGAAAAAGAAAATTGGTTTGATTTTGATATAATAATTGCCACCCCAGATATGATGCCAGCGTTAGGAAAAATCGGAAAAGTTTTAGGTCCGAAAGGTTTAATGCCAAATCCAAAAACTGGTACGGTAACAGATGATGTTGCCAAAACAGTTGATGAAATAAAAAAAGGTCGAATTGAGTTCCGAACTGATAAATATGGTAATGTGCACGCCCAAGTTGGCAAAGCATCATTTACAGAAAAACAATTATTAGAAAATATTAAATATTTTGGAGAAGGAATTATGAAACAAAGACCAGCTAGTGTTAAAGGAAGGTTTCTAAAAAATGTTGTTTTATCGACGACAATGGGACCAGGAATAAAAATATTAAAAAATTCTTTTGACAAATAATAAAGCAATATGCTATAATGCATAAAGCAAGTGCCAAAGACAGTAGGGGTTAAAACTTAATAATCCTACCGAGGACTTTTAACAAAAGACCTCGCCGTTATGAAAAGCCATGACGGTTTTTACTTGTATAAAGAGGAGGTGCCCAAAGTGGCTAGTGAGAAAGTAATTGCTCAAAAAAAAGCATTAGTCGAAGAAATTATCACGAGTTTTAAAAAAGCCAATTCTGTTATTCTATTTGAGTATCAAGGCTTAGATGTTAGTGATATGACAAAATTAAGACGCGAATTACGCGCCAATAATGCTGATATGAAAGTTTACAAAAACAATTTATTAAGAAGAGCATTGGCAGAATTAAAATATGATTTACATGATTATTTAATTGGACCGAAAGCAGTCGCATACGGTGAAGATGCAATATTACCATTAAAAAAACTGGCTGATTTTCAAAAGAAAAATGAAAAGTTAGTAATTAAGGCAGGGGTTGTGGAAGGAAAAGTAGTTTCACCAGATAAATTAAAAGAATTAGCATTATTACCATCACGCGAAGGATTAATTACAATGTTTGCAGGTGGTTTAATAAGTTATGTCCGTGATTTTGCAATTTGTATTGATTTACATTGTCAAAATCTAGAAAATAATTAGGAGGGAAAAAATGGCAAAGTTAAAAAAAGAAGAAATTATTGAAGCAATTAAGGAAATGACAATTTTGGAATTAAAAGAATTAGTTGATTTAATTAAAGAAGAGTTTGGTGTTGATCCAACAGCAGTAGCAGCAGCACCAGCGGCAGCGGAAGTAAAGGAAGAAGGACCAACAACAGTAACATTAGAATTAAAAGAAGCAGGCTCTAGTAAGTTGGCTGTTATTAAACTAGTTCGTGAAATTACCGGCTTAGGATTAAAAGAAGCTAAAGATTTAACTGATAGCGGAGGAGCCTTAAAAGAAAATATTCCAAGTAATGAAGCAGAAGAATTAAAAACAAAATTTGAAGAAGCTGGCGCAACGGTTGAATTAAAATAATTATTACAAGAAATTTTAACCGATACTATGTAAGTATTGGTTTTCTGTGTTTTTAAAGAACAAGAAAGGCATTAGCATGTTATGTCCAAAAAAGCTAATGTTTTTACCATTGTAAAATAAAGGAAATTTTTGTAATTCAATTGACAAGTTGACATTAAATTGTTAAAATTATAAACTGGTAGTATTTTATTATTTTTTAGGAAAAAGCAAGAAATTTTATAAAATTTAGGGGTGAAAAATTTGGCGTATACAATGAAAAATTATGGTGATCATCGAAAAAGAAGATGTTATGCAAAAACAGAAAATGCATTTGAATTATCAAATTTATTAGCAATTCAGAAAGATTCATACGAATGGTTTATTAAAGAAGGAATGCGAGAAGTATTTTCGGATATTTTTCCAGTTGAGAGCTTTACACAAGATTTAGTGTTAGAATATCTTGATTATAATTTGGAAGAACCAAAATATTCAATTAAAGATTGTCGGGAAAAATATGCAACATATGCTTACCCGTTAAAAGTAAAAGTTCGTTTACTTAATAAGGAAAGTGGCGAAGTAAAAGAACAAGAAATTTTTATGGGTGACATGCCAATAATGACAGAAAAAGGGTCTTTTATTATTAATGGTGTCGAAAGAGTAATTGTTTCACAATTAGTGCGTTCGCCGAGTGTTTATTTTTTAGAAGATTATGATAAAAGTGGGCGTCACATTATTAATGGGCAAGTGATACCAGCGCGAGGAACTTGGTTAGAATATGAAATGGACGCTAAAAATGTTGTTTATGTTAGGATAGATCGTACTAGAAAAGTGCCAATTACAACATTATTACGAGCATTGGGACTTTCTGATGATGAAGATATTATTTCTTTATTTGGTGAAAACGAATTTATTTTAAAAACTTTAGCAAAGGATGATAACAAAAATACTTCGGAAGCCTTAATTGATATTCATGCTAAATTAAGACCTGGCGAACCTTCGACGATTGATAGTGCTAAAAATCAGATTTTTAGCAAATTTTTTGATGAATTTAGAAACGATCTTGCCCGAGTAGGACGTTATAAATTTAATAAAAAATTATTTGTTGCCGAGCGGTTATTAGATCAAGTGTTGGCGGAGAGCGTTAAGTTAAAAAACAAAGTTGTTTTGAAAAAGGGCACGAAAATAACAAAAGAAAATTTACCGCTTTTAAAGGAAGCTTTGCAAGCGGGTTTTGGTTTGCAAAAAATTACAATTAATGATGAATTGGATACTCATAATGAAATTCAAGTTGTACATGTTTTTGATCAAGATGAAAAAACAAAAGTTCCTATTATCGGAGTTGATCAAAAAACTGATATTCGCCGTATTACAATTCCAGATATATATGCTTCGGTAAGTTATTTTCTTAATCTACATTTGAAAATTGGTAATTTTGATGAAATTGACCATTTGTCAAACCGTCGGGTTCGCCAAGTTGGTGAGTTATTACAAAATCAATTTCGGATTGGTGTTAGTCGTGTTGAGAGAGTTATTCGTGATCGCATGGCAACGCAAGAATTAGAGGATATAACAGCAAAAAAACTAATTAATATTCGTCCATTAACAGCAGCGATGAAAGAATTTTTTGGTAGTAGTCAACTTTCGCAATTTATGGATCAAGCAAATCCAATGGCTGAATTAGCACATAAAAGACGATTATCTTGTTTAGGACCGGGGGGGCTTTCAAGAGACCGCGCCGGAATTGATGTTCGGGATGTTAACTCATCACATTATGGAAGGCTATGTCCGGTCGAAACACCAGAGGGGAATAATATTGGTTTAATATCTCATTTAGCATGTTTTGCAGTTGTTAATGAGTATGGTTTTATAATGTCACCATATCGCCGCGTTAAAAATAAAAAATTAACTGAAGAAATTGTTTATATGACAGCCGATGAAGAAGCTGATTTTTATATTTCGCAAGCATCTTCTGATATTGATAAAAACGGTATGTTAAAAGGAGAACGAATTACAGCTCGTCATCGAGGTGAGAACATAAAAATAAATGTTGATCAAGTTGATTATTTAGATGTTTCACCACAGCAAATTATTTCGATAACGACTTGTGGAATTCCTTTTTTAGAGCATGATGATGGTAAGCGATTATTAATGGGTGCTAATATGCAAAAACAAGCGGTCCCTTTATTAAAAAATGAGGCACCTTTAGTAGGAACTGGTATTGAAGCGATTGCAGCTAGTGATTCAGGTGTTTTAATTGTTGCAAAAAATGCCGGAACAGTTGAATATATTGATGCTAAAAAAATCATTATTAAAACACGAAAAGGCGAAGATGTTTATTATTTAGAAAATTTTGAAAAAAGTAATGATGGGACATGTTATCATCAAGTACCAACTGTAAAAAAAGGTGATAAAGTAAAGAAGGGCATGGTTATTGCCGATGGTCCTAGTACTGATAAAGGAGAAATGGCACTAGGTAAAAATTTAGTAGTCGCTTTTATGAATTATGATGGCTATAATTATGAAGATGCTGTTATTTTAAATGAACGATTAGCAAAAGATGATGTTTTAACTTCTATTCATATTGCTGATGAACAAGTTGAATCAAGGGAAACGAAATTGGGACCGGAAGAATTTACAAGAGATATTCCAAATGTTAGTGAAGAAGCAAGAAAAAATCTTGACGAAAATGGCGTTGTTCAAGTAGGAACGGTTGTTAAAGAAGGCGATATTTTAGTTGGCAAAGTAACACCAAAAGGAATGGTTGAATTAACGGCCGAAGAAAAATTATTACATGCTATTTTTGGTGAAAAAGCTCGTGAAGTGCGAGATACATCATTACGTGTTCAGCACGGTGGTGGAGGTATTGTTCATGAAGTAAAAGTATTTACAAAAGATGATACCGATGAATTACCAGCTGGAGTTTCCAAAATGGTCCGTGTTTATATTGCGCAAAAAAGAAAAATAAGTGTTGGTGATAAAATGGCTGGGCGACATGGTAATAAAGGAGTTATTTCGCTTGTTTTACCAGAAGAAGATATGCCTTATACAGCTGATGGAAGACCAGTTGATATTTTGTTAAGTCCATTAGGGGTACCTTCGCGAATGAATATTGGTCAAATATTAGAAATGCATCTTGGTATAGCAGCTAAGGAATTAGATATTCATGTTGCGACACCAGCGTTTGCCGGTGCTAATAAAGAAGAAATTGTTGATATTTTAAAAGAAGCTAAGTTAAGTGAGGATGGCAAAGTAGTCTTATATGATGGTCGAACTGGTGATCCTTTTGATCATAAAATTAGTGTTGGTATTATGTATATGATAAAATTACATCATATGGTTGATGATAAATTACATGCTCGTTCAACTGGACCGTATTCATTAGTAACACAACAGCCCCTAGGTGGAAAAGCACAATTTGGTGGTCAGCGGTTTGGTGAAATGGAAGTATGGGCCTTGTACGCATATGGTGCGGCAAATATTTTACAAGAATTAATTACAACAAAATCAGATGATGTAATTGGTCGAGTAAGAACATATGAAAAATTAGTTAAAGGGGAGCAACCGCCGAAATCTGGCATTCCCGAATCATTCCGAGTTTTATTAAAAGAATTACAGGCATTAGCATTAGATGTTAACGTTATTAATGCTGATGGGCATAATATTGATTTAAGACAACTAGAAGAGGCGGAAAAAGATAGTGCTGTTAATGTGGCAGAAATTGAAAAAGCATTAGATGTAGAAGCAGAAAATGCTGCGGCAGCAAAAGAAGATACAACGGACTTGCCTGCAAGTGAAGAAAAGGAGGCAAATTAATGGATGTAAATAAGTTTGAAGCTTTAAAAATTAGTATTGCATCACCGGAGAAAATTTTGGAATGGTCTTATGGTGAGGTTACCAAAGCGGAGACAATCAATTATCGGACATTAAAAACCGAAAAAGAAGGTCTTTATTGTGAAAAAATATTTGGACCGACAAAAGACTATGAATGTTATTGTGGTAAATATAAAAAATTAAGATATAAAAATATTATTTGTGATCGTTGTGGTGTGGAAGTAACACGGACGAAAGTTCGAAGAGAAAGAATGGGACATATTGAACTGGCAACTCCGGTTTCACACATTTGGTTTTTTAAAGGCGTGCCATCACGAATGGGTCTAGTTTTAGATATTTCGCCACGTGAGTTAGAAGAAGTTTTATATTTTGCTTCTTATATTGTTTTAGACCCAGGGACAACACCACTTGAGAAAAAGCAAACTATTTCTGATAAAGAATATCGCACATATTATGAAAAATATGGCAATGCTTTTCGGGTTGGTATGGGTGCGGAAGCAATAAAAGAGTTACTTGAAGGTGTTGATATTAAAAAAGAAGTGGAAAATATTAAAGAAGAAATTACCAAAATAAAAGATTCTGCTTCGCAAAAACGAGTTCGCTTAATTAAAAGATTAGATGTCTTAAATGCTTTTTATGAATCAAATAATCGTCCGGAATGGATGATAATAAGTGTTTTACCTGTTATTTCACCAGAATTGCGACCGATGATTCAATTAGATGGTGGTCGTTTTGCTACTAGTGATTTAAATGATTTATATCGCCGAGTTATTAATCGTAATAATCGCTTGAAAAAATTAATTGATTTAGGAGCACCTTCAATTATTATTCAAAATGAAAAAAGAATGCTTCAAGAAGCAGTTGATGCTTTGTTTGATAATGGTCGAAGAGGACGAAATGTAACGGGACCCGGGAATCGACCTTTAAAGTCATTATCTAGTTTATTAAAAGGAAAACAAGGACGTTTTCGTCAAAATTTATTAGGAAAAAGAGTTGATTACTCAGCGCGTTCTGTTATTGTTGTGGGACCAAGTTTAAAAATGTATGAATGTGGAATTCCTAAAGAAATGGCATTAGAATTATTTAAGCCTTATGTTATTAATGGTCTTGTGCAAAGAGAAATTGCTACTAATGTGAAAGCGGCCAAAAAAATGATTGAAGCGCAAGATACGCGGGTTTGGGATATTGTTGAAGAAAAAACTCGTGAGCATCCGGTGTTATTAAATCGTGCGCCAACATTGCACCGTCTTGGTATTCAAGCTTTCCAGCCCAAATTAATTGAAGGGCGAGCAATTCGATTACATCCTTTGGTTTGTGCGGCCTATAATGCTGATTTTGATGGTGATCAAATGTCAGTTCATCTGCCAATTTCTGTGGAAGCCCAAGCCGAAGCACGCGTTTTAATGTTAGGTGCGAATAATATTTTAAGCCCGAAAGATGGTCGACCAATTGTCACGCCATCGCAAGATATGGTTTTAGGTAATTATTATTTAACAATTGAAAAAAAAGGCGAACCTAATGAAGGGCGAGTTTTTAAAGATAGTAATGAGGCTCTTATGGCTTATGAAAGAAATGAGATAACCTTACACACTAGAATTGCTATTCCAGTTGCCTCTTTTAAATATAAAATATTTCTTGATGAATATAATGATAAATATTTAATTACTACCGTTGGAAAATTAATTTTTAATGAAATTTTTCCTGATTCTTTTCAATATATTAATGAAGGAACAAAAATGAATATTGAAAAAATGTTACCAGAACATCATTTTGTTGCGAGAGGGGTTAACATAAAAGAAGAAATTAAAAAGCGACCACTAGTGCCCGCTTTAGCGAAGGGGAATTTAGGTAATATTATTTCACAAATTTATAAAAGATATCAGACTACAGAGACATCAATTCTATTAGATAAAATGAAAGATTTAGGATTTAAATATGCGACAAAATCTGGTATAACTGTGTCAATTTTTGATCTAATGGAAAGTGATAAAAAAGAAAAATTAATTAAAACAACACAAGAGCGCGTTGATCAAATTAATGAAAAAGCCAAAAGAGGATTGTTAACATCACATGAACGACATGAGGCGGTTATTAAAGAGTGGAATGATGCTAAAAACGTTTTGAAAGAAGAGTTGGATGCTAAGGTTCATAAAGATTGTTATAATCCAATATCAATGATGATGCTTTCAAGAGCGCGTGGTGATATTTTAAGTTATCTACAATTAGCAGGAATGCGTGGTATTATGATGAAGCCGAGTGGGGATTTAATTGAAATTCCGGTTTTATCTTCCTTTGCCGAAGGCGTGACAATTGCTGAGTTTTTTACGGCAACGCATGGTGCGCGGAAAGGATTAGCTGATACGGCATTAAAAACAGCCGAAGCAGGTTATTTAACGCGTCGTTTAGTTGATGTAACGCAAGATGTGATAGTTCAAGAAGAAGATTGTAAAACAGAAGAAGGAATTTTAGCAATTGATTTTAAAGATGGCAATGAATTGATTGAAGAATTAAAAGAGCGAATTGTGGGACGTTTTACAAGCAAAAAAATCGTTGATCCGAAAACAAAAGAATTGTTAGTAGAGCGTAATGTTTATTTAACTGAAAATCTGGCTGATAAAATAATTTCCGCTGGCATAACAGAAGTTCATATTAGGAGTGTTTTAGTATGTAAGACGAAAAATGGTGTTTGTGCGAAATGTTATGGTCGTAATCTTGCTACTGGCTCAGTAGTAGAAGTAGGCGAAGCAGTAGGAATTGTTGCTGCTCAATCAATTGGTGAACCGGGAACACAATTAACAATGCGGACAATTCATACTGGTGGGGTATCTGGAGAAGATATTACCCAAGGCTTGCCGCGAGTTGAGGAATTATTTGAAGCAAAAGTACCAAAGGGGAAGGCAACAATTGCTAAAATTGAGGGTAAAGTAACTAATATTGAAGAAGATAATGAACGTTATTTTATTGAAATTACTAATGATGTTGAAACGGTTCGACATGAAACACAATATGGTGTTTTTGCGGTTCCTTTAGTAGCGAAAGGTGATCAGGTAAAAGTAGGACAAGTATTGACAAAAGGAACAATCAGTCCTCGTGAATTATTATCGGCAACTGATCCAATTACAGTTCAATTATATATATTAAAAGAAATTCAAAAAGTTTATCGAATTCAAGGAGCGGACATTGCTGATAAGCATATTGAAATTATTGTTCGTCGCATGATTTCAAAAATAAAAATAAATAATCCCGGTGATGCTATGTTCCTGCCCGGAGCAGTTGTTAACATTCACAAATTTACGGAAATAAATAAGCAATTAATTTTAGACAATAAAATTCCAGCGACGGGACGCCCGATTATTTTAGGGATTACCAAAGCATCATTAGAAACCGAATCATTTTTATCAGCGGCTTCTTTTCAAGAAACAACTCGTATTTTAACGGATGCGGCTTTACATGGTAAAGTTGATCATTTAGTTGGTTTAAAAGAAAATGTTATTATTGGAAAACTTATTCCAGCGGGAACAGGAGCTAAATATTATCGTAATGCCGATTATGAATTAGCAGTTAAAAGACATGATGAAGAACCATTAGCTGTTTTAGAACAAGAATTAGTATAAGTGTTAAAGAAAATTTAACACTTTTTCTTTTTTTTGTGCTATTATTATAATAGGTGAAAAAATGAAAAAAGAGTCAAATGTTATCTATTTTGCTATTTTTATGAATATGTTTTTATCTTTGATGCAAATTGTTTTTGGATTTATTGGTAATTCGCGTGCTGTTGTAGCTGATGGTATTCACACTTTTAGTTATCTTGTTACGAATGTGATGGGTGCAATTGGCGATCAAATATCACGGCGCCCAGCCAATCGCAGTCATCCGTTTGGTTATGGAATAGTTCAGTATATTACGGCGGTTTTAATTGGTTTTTTTATTTTAGTAGTTGGGTTTTTGATTATTGTTAATATTTTAACGATTTCTGTTTTACAGCCAAGTTTAATAGTTTTAGCAGTTATAATGTTTTCTATTATTTGCAAGCAAGTTTTAGCAAGGTTTTTGAGAAAACAAGCCGTTGAAACAGAAAATGCCATTATTGAAGCTTTAGCAAAAGAGACTACTTCGGATGGGATAAGTTCGATTGTAGTGTTGGTTTTGGTAAGTTTAACTTGGTTAGTAGGGATTAGTGAAATTTTTGCTTATATGGATAGTGTGGCTGGTTTCATTATTGCACTTTTTATTATTTTTACTGGCGTGGAATTAATTTTTGCTAATATGAGTAATATTATTGGTTGTAAGGAAGATTGTCGCATACGAAAAAAGGCTATTAAAGAAGCAATTTTAGTAGTGGATGATGTTGAAGAAGTAGATAATTTAGTTATTTTAAAATACGGTCCTTACGCAAATTTGTATGTTGATGTTAAATTAAAAGGGTCTTTAACTTTAAGAGTTATTAATAATCGTATTAAAAAGATTAAAAGCGCGATAAGAAAAGTTGATAAAAAAATTAAATATATAACGGTAAATCCTGCTCCAAAGTAAAAAGGAGGTTTTCATGGCGAGAATAATTTTTCATATTGATGTTAATAATGCTTTTTTATCTTGGAGTGCAGTAGTGCAGAAAAAAAATGACATTGATCCTCGTCTAGTATCAGCGGTTGTTAGTGGTGATATTGAAAGTCGTAATAGTATTGTCTTGGCAAAATCAATTAAAGCAAAAGAAACTGGCATTAAAACAGGCGAACCGTTAAAACAAGCCTTAAAAAAAGATCCTAATTTGTTAGTAATAGCACCTGATTATGATTTGTATACCAAAATGTCTTATCAATTGTTTGTTTTTTTACAAAAATATACTCCTGATATTGAAATTTGTTCTATTGATGAGTGTTTTATTGATTACACACCAGTTAAAAGATTGTATGGTGATGAATATCAATTTGCTAAAAAATTGCAAAAGGAAATATTTGCTTTTTTTGGTTTTACGGTAAACATTGGTATTGCTAATAATAAATTATGTGCTAAAATGGCATCTGATTTAGAAAAGCCAAATAAAATAAATACCATTTATGAAAATGAAGTGGTTTTAAAAATGCATTTATTACCGATTGAAAGATTATTTGGTGTTGGTCAAAAAACAGCTAGTTTAATGCGTAAAATTGGTATTAATAAAATAAGTGACTTGGCCAATTATGATATTAAGAAGTTGAAAAAATATTTTCCTAATCAAGCAGAGCATTTTATAAATATGGCATGGGGGATTGATGATGCAGAAGTAATCATAAATAGTGGCAAAAATAAAGGGATAAGTAATAGTCAAACATTTGAAAAAGATATAGATGATGAACAAATTTTAATTAATAAATTATATCAGTTAGGAAGTCATGTTGCTTTCCAGCTAAGACAGCAAGATGTTCAAGCATATGTGATAGGTATCATTATTAAGGATGCTTTTTTTCAAGTAAAAAGTCATCAAAAAAAAATAAGAAATGCAACAAATGATACAAAGGAAATAAATGAGATTACGAAAAATCTTTTTTTACAAGCGTGGGATCGCAAACCGGTGCGATTATTAGGTGTTAAAGCGGAAAAATTAACTAACGAAAGTTATTATCAAATATCTTTTTTTGAAAATGAAGAGCAAAAAGAAAAAAATTTAAGATTAAATGAAACTTTAGATAAACTTTATCAAAAATATGGTCATAAAGTAATTAGAAGATAAGAATATTGATTTGGTGATATTTTTGGTTTTAGAAAAGATTAATTAGGAGGTTATTAAATGGAGTTATTCGCCTTGCTAAAAACACAATGGCATTATTTAAAAGAGGATCGAAATAAAGTTATTATTTATATTTTATTAATTATAACGGGTTCTTTTGTTGGGCTTGTTCCAGCTTATATTTTTGGTTATGCCGTTGATAGATTAGTAGCTAGAGATTTTGATATGTTTGTGATGGCATTAATAATGCAAGGTTTAATAGTTATTGTGCAATATATATTGTTTTTCTTTTATAAGGAATATTTATATACTAAAATAGAAATTAATTTTTTCCGCAAAATTACTAAAGATTTATTTAAAAAGGCGTTGGACTTACCAGTGCGGGCTTATGATAAAACAAGGGTGGGAGAAATTGTAAATAAGATTTATACCGATCCTCAGGAAATTACTTCTATTCTTCCGCAAATTATTCGCTCCATTTCAAGAATTGCTGTTGTGATATTTATTATCGCGCTTTCGCTTTCTTTTTCTTATATATTGTTTTTGCAATTTTTGTTTTTAATAGGTATAAAGGCAATTTTATCGATAAAGTATTATCCGAAAATGAGAGAAACGCAAAGAAAGATAAAAAAAGAGCGTGATCATTTTTTAGCAGAGTCTAGTCAAATGCTTTTTGGCATTCGTGATGTAAAATCATTAGGTTTAAAAGAAAAAATGCAAAAGATTGCCAATAAGAATATTGCGGAGTTATTTGCACAAGCTTTTAAATCGCGGTATTTTAATTTTTCTTATGGGACACTTTTAGGATTAGCACAAACTTTTATGGAGATTGTTATTTTTATTACGTTAGGATATTTATTTTTTCAAAATGTTATTTCGCTAGCGCTTTTTATTGCTTTTCAAATTTATATTCAATATTTGCTTGATTTTTCCAATGAAATAGCTCGACTAGGTGCTGATTATCAACGAGTAATTATTTCTTTAAAAAGAATTAACACTATTTTACATAATGAATTATATGATGATGAAAAATTTGGTAATCGTGATGTAAGGAAAATAAAAGGTGATATTACTTTTAACAATGTTAGTTTCGCTTATGATGAAGAACTGGTTTTGAAAAAATTTAATTTAGAAATTAAAACAGGACAGAAAATTGCTATTGTTGGGCGTAGTGGAGTTGGGAAAACGACTTTATTTAATTTATTGTTAAGATTTTATGATCCAAGCAAAGGGAAAATATTAATTGATGGGATACCGTTGGAGGAATTTTCAGAAGAAAGTTTGCGAAAGCATATTGCAATTATTCGTCAAGAGCCATATTTATTTAATAAAACAATTAAAGAAAATTTTAGTTTATTAGATGAAAAAATAAGTTTGGCTAAAATTAGAAAATTATGTCAAAAGGTTTATATCGATGATTATATTATGAGTCTTCCTAATAAATATGATACTTTAATTGGTGAGGGGGGAATTAATTTTTCTGGGGGCCAAAAGCAACGATTATCAATCGCCCGAAGTTTAGCTAAAAAAGCAAAAATTATTTTATTTGATGAATCAACTTCTTCTTTAGATAATGAATCGCAAGCATATATAAAAAAGACAATTAATAATTTAACAAAAGATCATACAATTATTGTCGTGGCGCACCGGCTTTCAACTATTATAGATGCTGATTTAATTATTTTAATTGATGATGGCGAAGTTGTTGGTTTAGGCAAACACAGTGATTTGTTATTGGAAAATGAATTGTATAAAAAATTATATCAACCAGAAGCATTTGAATTAAATATATAAAAAAGATTAAGTGTTAAGAATTGTAAAGTAGTTTGTGTAAAAGGTTGCAAAGTCTAAAAAAAAAGTGTTATAATGAAAAAAATAAGATAAGGAGAGAAAATATGAAAAAATTATTGTTTGGTTTTGGTTTTTTACTTTTAATGGTTGGATGTAGTTGTAATGGTGAAGAAGAAAAGGATAATGGTGATGTTGTTGATTCGA
>PWLE01000022.1 GCA_003559495.1 Mollicutes bacterium | reverse complement strand
AATTGTCGCACCAAAAAATCAAGAATTTGACTACGATCAAAAGCCATAATGCGCGTTCGTGCCTCTTTGTGACTAGTAATATACCCAGGATCTTCACTCATTAAATATCCGACAATTTGCTTATATGGATCATAACCACGTTCTTCTAAAATATCAAAAATTTCTAATAGGGTTTCTTCAATTAATTTATCTTGAATTTCCCCGTTTTCATAAATTTTTGTTTCCTCCATAGCAACATCTCCTCGATATTATTGTAGCACCTTTTTCAAAAATTGACAATTTCTTTTACAGCGGGAATAATTGCTTCTTTATTCGTAACATTAGGTCCGCCGCCTTGAGCAAAATTAACATTCCCCCCGCCGCTTCCCCCTGCTATTTCCGCTGCTTTTTTCAAACTTTCAGAAGCATCTAAATCATTAATATTACTGCGTGCTAAAAAATTTAAACTATTATTTTTTTCGTTCAGCCAGAAAATAAAAATATTATCATATTTATTAGCTAAAGCTTGAATAATTTCTTTCATAATATTAATATCTTCATCACTAGTTTCTAAAAATAAATATTTTTGTGACTTTTTTTCTGTTATTTTTTCTTCATATTTTGATAAATCAGCCATTTTTTTATTTTTTATCTTTTCTTGTAATTCTTTGGCTAATTCTTTGGTGTCATTTTTTAATTTTTCTAATTCTTGGGAAAGAGCGACAATATCAGCATAAGATTCTAAATCTGTTTTATGCTTGCGAAACTGATAAAAAAGTTCTACTTGTTCTGTTTCGGCCTTTTTTAATAGTTGCTTAATTTTATTTTCTTGTTGCACAATGCCACTGCGAAAACCAGCCGCATAGTCCGTTAGAACATCTAATATGCGATCTTTGGTTGTTGCAACTATTCGATAAACATTATTACCTTTTGTTTCAATTGTGGCGATGGCGAATTTCTTAATTTCCTGCACATTATTAACATGTGTCCCACCACATAGTTCTTTACTATCACCAATATTAACAACCCGGACTTCTTTATCGTAACGATCTTCAAAAATAGCTGTTACTCCCTGTTCTAAAGCTTTATCAATATTCATTAAACTTGTTTGTGTTTTGTCATCTTTATTTATTTGTTTATTAACTTCCTTTTCAACCTTTATTAGTTCTTGATCAGTTATTTTCTCTTCATAAATAAAATCAAAGCGCAAGGTTTTGTCATCAATCCGAGAACCAGCTTGTTCAATAGAAGATGATAACACTTTTTGCAAGGCATTTTGAAGAAGATGTGCCGCACTATGATTAGCGCTTACTTGACTGCGAAATTCTTCATCAATTTCGACACTAACTTGATCATTTATATTAATTGTTTCTTCTGATTCAACATAATGAAAATGTTGTTTATTTGGACCTTTAAAAGATGCTGTTATTTTTAATTTTTCGTTATTGGTAATAATAAATCCTTGATCAGCAATCTGACCGCCCGATTCAACATAAAAAGGTGTTTTATCCAAAACTAAATAGCCCCTTTTTAAACTATCAACAAATTTTTCGCCATCAAATAATGCTACAACTTGTGCTTGGACTTTCGTTTTTTCATACCCAACGAAATCACTTTTAGCTTTAAAATTAAGTAACGCTTCATTTTGCAAATTCATTTCTGTAGTAACTTTACGTGCTTGGCGGGCTTTTTCTTTTTGCATTTCCATATATGATAAAAATTCTTCTTCGGAAATACTAAATCCTTCTAACTCTGCCATTTCTTTTGTTAATTCAAAAGGAAAACCATAAGTATCATATAACTTAAAAGCATCGGGTCCGGTTATTTTTTTGTTTTTGCTATTTTTTAAAATTTCATTAAATTTACGCTCTCCTTGTTCTAAGGTTTTGGCAAATAATTTTTCTTCTTGCTTTATTTTTCCTTTTATTATATTTTGTTTTTCTTTTAAATTAGGATATTCATCACCCATAATAGAAACAACTGTATCAACTAATTGATGCATAAAAGGTTCTTTTATATGAATGCTTCTTCCAAAACGAACTGCCCGACGAATAACTCTTCGCAAAACATAATCACGTCCCACATTACCAAAACTTGCACCATCTGCTAAAGCAAAAGTAACTGTGCGAACATGATCAGCAATCGCTCGAAAAGGTGTTTGTTGTTGATATTTTTGATTACTAATTTTTTCAATTTCTTGCATCAATGGATATAAAACATCTGTTTCAAAAATGGAATCCGCTTTTTGAAGCACCATTAAAAGTCTTTCCAAACCCATGCCAGTATCAATGTTTTTGCTTGGCAGTTCATTATATTCTTCGCGAGATTTTCCTTCTTCGGCATTATACATACTAAAAACATTATTCCAAACTTCAATATAGCGGTCATTTTCTATTTCTTCTTGAATTAAACGAGCTCCTATGTTCTCAGGATCATACTCAATCCCTCGATCATAAAAAATTTCACTATCGGGACCGCAAGGTCCGGTACCAATTTCCCAATAATTAGTTGCTAATTCAATAATGCGGTCTTCTTCAATTCCTAAATCAAGCCATGCTTGCTTTGCTTCCTCATCACCTGGATAGATAGTAACACAAAAACGATCTTTTTCTAATCCTAATCTTGCTGTTAAAAATTCCCAAGACCAAGTTATGGCTTCTTTTTTAAAATAATCGCCAACGGAAAAATTACCCATCATTTCAAAAAAAGTAGCATGTCTTTTCGTATAACCAACATTTTCAATATCATTAGTTCGAATACACTTTTGAATATTAGCCATTCTTTTATTATTGGGAATAGCACTACCATCAAAATATTTTTTAAGTGGTGCGACGCCGGCATTAATCCATAGCAAAGAATCATCATTAATTGGTACTAATGGTGCGGATGGCATAATATCATGCCCCTTTTCTTCCCAAAAATCAAACCATATTTTTCGTACTTTCCGATGTTCCATTTTTTATTACCGGTCTCCTTCAACTATTTTGTGCAATTTTTTCTCTAATTGTGCAATAGTTCCATTATTATCAATCACATAATCAAAATCTTGATATGCTTCTAATTCCGTTTCAGTGCGATGTTGCGAATGTTTTTTTATTTTATCATTTCTTAAAATATGAATCAAGACAGTTTTCTTAGGATATTTCTCTTTAAAAAAATCAATTTCGGTCTTTAACCGAATATCACTAATTGTTATGACATCAAAAAAGTTCGAGTATACTCGAATATCTTCATCGATTCTTCTAATAAAAAGATACTCATCAATTGTATTACGAATTATTTCTGTTCCTAAATATTGTAAAAATTGACGCGGTTTTGTTTCTTCACGACCATCCCAGTTTTTTATCCTTTTCGCATATTCTTTAATATAAAAACTTATTTGTAAGTTAATATGTGTTTTTTTCTGTTCTCTAGCAATTTTGCCAATGATCATTGCGGCGGTGTCTTTTCCGGACCGAGCTTTTCCTGAGATTAAATAAATCATACTAATGAATTACCAGCGCTAGAAAATTTACTCGCTTATTAACAAAATTAAAGAGAACTTTGAGAAGAGCGACCAGTGGTGTTGCTAAAATTAATCCAACAATACCAAAATAATAACCAAAGAATAGCAAACCTAACATAATTGAAACAGGATGGATTCTCGTTGAACGCCCCATTAAAAGCGGATGCATAACTATTGATTCAAAAGCTTGAACTATAATAACAACCAAAATAATTAAAATACCTAATGTAAAACTTTGTGAAAAACCAACAATTGCTGCCACCAAGCCACCAATATATGGTCCAATGTAAGGAATAATATTCGTTAAACCACACAATAAAGCAAAAATCAATGCTCCCTTTAGGCCTAGGAAAGAAAAAGCAATAAAAGTAGTAACAAAAATGAAAGTTGATAATAAACCAATTCCTCTAATATATCCCCGTAAAGAAACATTTAAATCATGAGAAAATTCTTCTAAATCAGGACGATATTTTTTTGGTGTTAACTGAACAATAACATCGGTAGCGTTTTCGTAACTAATTAAGACATAAAATCCAATAATTAAACTAATAATAAAAACTCCTAGAAAGTTAGCAACGCCAACTAATAAATTAAAAGTAAATTGCGGAAGAACTTTTGGCAGTTCTGTTCCAAATTGTTCAATACTATGCATTACTTCGGCTTTTAGAACCTCTTCATTAACGCCTTCAATATTTCCAAACCAAGCGAAAATATTATCAAGCCAGTTAGTAAAATTACCAATAATTACCGGAATTGTTTGTGATAATTCTTGTAATTGTTGTGAAAATGCCGGAATAATAAGACTAAAAAAGCCAACTACAAAGCCTAAGAACAACAAATAAACAATTAAAGCGCCAAAAATACGCTTCATACCTTTTTTAGTAAAATATTTAACGGCTGGGTCAAAAATCCAAGCGATGGCAATACCAATAAACAAAGGTGAAATAATTTTTAAAGCATCCAATGCAAAAGCTAAAATACCCGTTTCTTTAAATAACATAATCACAGCGTATGCTCCAATAATCAACACCAAGATGGTAATTAATCGCAAAAACTTCCTTCCTGCTTTTACTAAGTCATTTAATTCTTCCAGGTTGAATTCTTTTTTATTTTTCATATTTCCTCCTTAAAATCTACCATAATACCAAGTTCCTCTTGGTGGTAAATTAACTTTTTCGCGGGGATTGATACTTGCACTACCACGAAAACTAGAAAAATCTTCCCCGTAAATTCCTTCCGCTATTTCAAAATGCAGATGTGGTCCAGTTGAACAAATTCTAGGATCATTATTTGGATTAGCACCACCAACACCACCAATTACTGTATCACGCATCACTTCATTACCAACTTGCACAGCAACACTATTTAAATGAATGTAGCGACTAGCATAATATTCGCCATTAACATGGTGCTGAATAATAATATAATGTTCCATACACAAATTATAACCTCGAAAAACAACCCGTCCATTAGCAACCGGGTAAACATTAGTTCCAACGCTATTGCCCCCAATATCAATACCATAATGAAAATTAGGTCTTCCCCATAAAGTTCGCATACCGAAATTACTAGTAACAACTCCCTGTCCCATCGGACGAACAAAACTGGCATCTAATGGGAGGCTAGTACAATCTTTTAATCGATCTTGCGGTTGACAACCAAAATATTTTTTATAATTATCAATTGTTTTAATAGCATCATTTATCTCATCTTCTATGGTTTGTTCATGTTCACCAAGATCTTTTAATTCTTGTCCCAATTTAAATTGTTCATCATACAAAGCGCCTCTTTTAACCCGCGCTTGTTGTTTTTCCTCTTCTAATTCAATATTTTTTTGTTCTGCATCCGCAATCATTTGATTCATTTCATCAATTAAATTTTGATTATATTCACTCATTTGTTCAACAATTGCAACGCGAAAAATGAAATCGGTAACCGTGGCGGCGCCCATAACATATTCAACATACGCATTATTACCATTTGTTAACTGATGTTGATTAATAACACGTTTTATTTCTTCATCTTTTTCCTTTATTTCAATATTTAAAACTCGTATCTCTTCGATTAAGGATGCAATAGTTTGATCAATAACTTGCAAATCACGATTTATTTTAGCTATATTAGCACGAATTTCAGCAATTTGTGCTTCGGTCAATGCTTGCTCTTCATTAATTACTCTTAATTCGTCCCTTTTTTCATTTAATTCATCAATTAAATCTTGTAAGGTTCTATCATTATCAGCTTGCAAGCTAACTGGAAATAAAATGGAAAACGCCATGATAAAAATTAAACAAATACTAATTATTTTTTTTATCATGCAATCACCTCTCGTCCTAATTATAACATGCTCTTACAATTATTGTAATCATCTTTATCTTAGAAAGTCTAAAAAAAGTGTAGACCAACCTACACTTTCATTAATTCTGTTTCTTTATTTGCTGTTTTTTCCTCAATAATTTTATTATATTTATTTATTAATTCTTGCATTTCATCCAAGAAAGCTTTTTCTTCATCTTCATTACTAGCTTCTTTTTTAATAGTATTGTTAATTTCTTGACGAATATTTCGTAGAGTTATCCTTGTATCCTCAGCAATTGTTTTTACTTGTTTAACATAATCGCGACGCGTTTCTTCTGTTAACGGAGGAATAGTAATAATAATAAAATCACCAGTATTAGTAGGTGTCAACCCCAAATTAGCATCATAAATGGCTTTTTCAATATCACCAAGCGAATTCTTGTCAAATGGCTTAATTGCGATTTGTCTTGCTTCCGGAATATTGATTGCGGCGATTTGATTAAGTGGCGTAGGAGTTCCATAATAAGACACTAAAATACCATCTAAAATAGCAGGATTTGCTCGCCCAGCACGAATATTTTGATACCTTTCCACCATTTTTTCAATCGCTAACGACATTTTCTCTTCAGCATTAATTAATAATTCTTCCATGTATAAACCCTCCTTTATATATAACATTATATAGCATTTGCCTTTTTTTTTCAACTTGTTTATTTTGTTTTGAAAAGGTCCACTAAAATTTTTACTTGTCACTTATTAATGGATTTTAAATTGACTGTCCAAATTAAAAATGTTAAAATTAATTATGATTAGGAGGAATTAAATTGTTAGAAAATGCTAAAAAAATAATAGACAAAGCTTACCAAAATAAATATGCTTTATGTCAATTTAATATTAATAATTTAGAATGGACTCGTTATATTTTAGAAGAATGTCAACAAAATAACGCCCCTGTTATTTTAGGCGTTAGCAATGGCGCTGCTAAATATATGGGGGGATTTCATACTGTTAGTTCCTTGGTTTCTAGTTTAATAAAAGATTTAAGAATAACGATTCCTGTTATTCTTCATTATGATCATGGTGATAGTCTTGAAAATTGTCAAAAAGCAATTGATGCTGGTTTCACATCTGTTATGATTGATGCCTCACAATATGAAATAGATAAAAATATTGCCATTACAAAAAGTGTCGTTGATTATGCCCAACCAAAAGTAATAGTTGAAGCGGAAGTTGGTCATATTGGCGGCGAAGAAGATGATGTTATTGCTGATATTTATTATGCGAAAGTTGATGATGCTATTCGTCTTACTAAAGAAGCAAATATTGATCTTCTAGCGCCAGCACTTGGCAATGTGCATGGCCTTTATAAAGGCGAACCAAAATTAAATTTCACAAGAATGAAGGAAATTAATGATAAGATAGAAATTCCGCTTGTTTTACACGGCGGAACTGGCATATATGATCAACAAATAAAAAAAGCAATTAATTTAGGTATTAGTAAAATTAATATTAATACCGAATTACAAATTGCTTGGTCAAAAGCGGTTCGCGTTTTTCTAGAAAAAAACCCAAAAGTTTATGATCCGAGAAAAATTATCCAAGCTGGGGAGGCTGCTATAAAAGAATGTGTTCGCGAGAAATTAATATTAACTGGCAGTGCCAACCAAGCATAACTAGGGAGGCTTTATGAAACAAATTATCATTAATGGCGGCGGTGTTTTAAAAGGGGAAATTAAAATCAGCGGCGCTAAAAATAGCGCGGTTGCTTTAATTCCGGCTGCTTTATTATCTAATGAAAAAGTTACCATTACTGGTATTCCTACGATTTCTGATATTGATGCTTTAAACGAGATTTTAGAATATTTAGAAGCAACTGTTTTATTAAAAGATGATTTAATAAAAATTGATGCTAGCAACATTATTAACAAAAAAATTCCGGAAACCATTTCTATTAAGTTGCGAGCTTCATATTATTTTATGTCAGCACTATTAGGTCGATACAAACATGTAGAAATGTATTTTCCTGGTGGGTGTGCGATTGGTGCTCGTCCAATTGATCAAACTTTAAAAGGTTTTCGTGCTTTAGGTGCCACAGTTATTGAAAAAAATAATTATTTTAAAATTTTTGCCAAAGAATTAAAGGGTGCTTATATTTATCTTGATATGCCAAGTGTTGGGGCGACAATTAACACTTTACTAGTTGCAACACGAGCAAAAGGCGAAACTATTATTGAAAATGCTGCCCGAGAACCGGAAATAGTAAATGTTGCCAATTTTTTAAATAGTATGGGTGCTAAAATTACCGGTGCTGGTACTAGTAAAATTAAAATTATCGGCGTTGATTCTCTTAAAAGTGGTTTTGCCGAAGTTATCCCAGATCGCATTGAAGCTGGCACTTATGTTATTGCTGGTGCTTTAATTGGTGAAAATTTAACAATTAAAAATATTATTCCGGAACATATTGAAAATTTAATTTTAAAATTAAAAGAAATGAATGTTCCCATTCAAGTAAACACAACTGATATAATTGTTTCCAAATCTGATAATTTACGACCAACTAATATTCGAACAGCCGGTTATCCTGGTTTTCCCACTGACTTGCAACAGCCCATCACAGTATTATTATCACTAGCCAAAGGAGTTTCCACCTTAGAAGAAACCATTTATGAAAAAAGATTTCAAAATGTTCGCTATCTAAATGAAATGGGCGCTGATATTAAACAGTTAAGTGATCGAATAATAAAAATAAATGGTCCAACAAATTATATGGGAAAAACAGTTGTTGCTACTGATTTGCGAGCAGGAGCCTCAATGATTTTAGCGGGTTTAGTTGCTAAGAAAACAACCTACATTGATAAAGCGGAACATATTTTAAGGGGCTATGAAAATATTGAAAAAAAACTAAAAGATGTAGGAGCCGATATAACCATTAATAATCTTTAAAAAATCATTGATTTTTTGATTGTTTATTGTTATAATGAGAAAGCGTTGTTGAATTACAATAACTTTTAATAGGTGAAGGAGTGATAAAATGAAAAAAGATATAAAAACATTTGAAAAAACACAAGTGAAATGCGCTTGTGGTAACGAGTTTGTTGTTGAATCAAATAAAAAAGAATTAGAGATTGAAGTTTGTAATCAATGTCATCCATTTTATACTGGCGTGCAAGGAAAAACAAAGAAAACAGGACGAGTTGAAAAATTTAATCGCAAATATGGTTTAAAATAATAAAACACCTTTTAGGAAGGTGTTCTTTATTTGTGATATTTTTCATGATTCATAATAGTAAAAGCGCGATATAATTGTTCTAAAAAAATAAGCCGAAATAATTGATGCGGAAATGTCATTTGCGAAAATGATATTTTTTGTTGTTCTAATAGTTCATTATCCAAACCTTCTGCCCCACCAATAATAAAAATAATCTTGCCATAATGATTAAAGCTTTTTTCCAAAAAATGACTAAACGTTTTTGAATCATATTCTTTTCCTTGGGGGCTTAAAACAATAACTAAAGCTTTTTTATCAAGTAATTTTAAAATTGCCTGTTTTTCTTTAACTAAATCATTATACCGCGGCACTTCAAAAATTTCTAAGCGATGATATTTTTTTATTCGCTTTATATATTCTAATGTTAATTTTTCAAGATTTTCATCTTTTAATTTCCCAACACAAATAAGTTTTATCATATTTTTAGCATCTCACAACCATCTCTTTTGGCAACGACAATCGGAATATAATCTATCTTTGCCTTAATTATTTTTAAAGCTTGTTCGGGTGTATTAGCTTCTTCACTTAAATGAGCTAAAATAATTTTTTTAGTGTTTTTACCGATAATTTGACATAAACATTGCACACAAGCCTCATTTGATAAATGTCCACTATCACCAAGAATCCGCATTTTTAAATGATGAGTACGATTAGTTTTCATTAACATAGAAACGTCGTGATTACTTTCCATAATATAAACCTTTTTATTTTTTATTTTTTCTTTTATTTTCTGATTAACATAACCGGTATCTGTTAAATAAACAACACTTTCATCTTGGTATTCTAGTAAAAAGCCATATGATTCTTCACTATCATGAGAAGTTTTAAGACAAGTAACTTTAATCTGATTAAAACTTTTTTCTTCTTCCATAATAATAAAATTATTGTATGCTATTACTGCTTTGGAAAAATATACCGGCACATTATATTTTTTAACAAAATTTATCAGTCCCTTAATATGATCATCATGTGCATGTGTTATTAAAATATAATCAATATTTTTAGGATTAATATGGTTTTTTTTTAACTTTTCCTCTACTATTTTACTACTTATGCCAACATCTATTAAAAATCTTGTATTATTCAATTCTATATAAGTACAGTTACCACTGCTACCACTTGCTAAAATCTTAATTCTCATCGTAAAACGCTCCAAGGATTTACACGATAACCACCAGCATATGGTTCTCCTACCCAAACTTCAAAGTGAAGGTGTGGCCCGGTTGAACTTCCGCTACTGCCCATATAGCCAATTAAAGCACCAGCTTCAACTGCTTGTCCCTGGGTAACGATGTATCTTGATAAATGGGCGTATAAGGTATACTGATCGGCTTCATTTTGATGACGAATAATAACATAATAACCATAACTACTATGATAACCAGCATGATGAATAATACCATTATTAGCAGCATATATTCGTGCCCCATAACCAATGGCGATATCAAGCGCCTCATGCAATTCACGTCTTCTTGTAAAAGGATTAATTCGATATTCATAACCAGAAGTAATAACCCACCCGGGCTCGGTTGGCCATGTCCAACCATAGGTTGTGGCAACATGAGGAACTTCCCTTTTGCCACGTACAGTAATTTCATTAATAGCAGGCGTTATTTCTTCTCTTTCCAATAAATCAGAAAATGCAACAACACCATTAATTGTTCTAACATTTCGACTTAGTCTTTCAACACCAGGCTCTCCTTTTTGAATGGTTCTTGAATAACCAATTGTTTTTTCCTTATCATAACGAACTTCTTCTTGATAATCTTTTTTTACATCTTCGATAACAAATTGTTCAACGACCACCGCTAATTGGGGATCAGTCATGCCAATAAGAACTTCCTGAGATTCATATAACAAATTATTTTTACTTGTAAACTCTGGATTGGAAATTAAAAACTCCTCCGGACTAATTTCATGCGCAAAAGCAACCGACTCAATTGTATCCCCGGCTTTAACAATATATGACTCTTCTTGTTTGTCAGGACCGAAAAGTAATTTTTGTGCTAAAGAAGAAGGGGATATATAAATATCTTCTGTTACCGGAATTCTTATTTTTCGATAAGTTATATTATCTTCAAGATAAATATTTTCAATCCGTGACCCTATTCTTTTTATTTCACTTTGGTTTTCATTTAAATACTTTTCATATTCTTCTTCACCAATAAAACTAACAATGACATCCCGTACTGATTGTTCAAAAATTTCTAATTGTGTAACATATATCTTTCTTTCTTCTTCTTCATTAAAAATCTTTATTTGATAGCCATCAATTGTTAAAGGGTCTTCTAGTTTATTAAAAACTTCTTCATTGCTTAATAAATTGGCCTGGAATGTTAATTGTTGTTTTATATCTAATGTTGCGGGATGATAAACATGTTCAACTTGATAACGTTCTTTAATATCATCAGCTTTTTTATCAATATATTTTTCAAAAGCTTCTTTATCGGCAACCATGCCAATTTTTTCTCCAGCAAGATAAACAGCATAAACCCTTTCTGGATATACTGTTTCATTTTTTTCAAAGCCTAATAAAATTACTAACAAAATAATAAAAATTATGAATATATATTTGTGCAAATAAATCACCTAATCTTCTTCAACATTAGCATAATTACGGAAAGTACTAGTATTTCTTTTGAAAACTAATTCTACTGTTCCAACTGGTCCATTACGATGTTTTTTAATAATAAACTCACTTTTACTTGTATAATCATCGATGGCACTTTCCTTATTGTAATAGTCATCACGATACAAAAAAGAAACTAAATCGGCATCTTGTTCAATTGAACCAGACTCACGTAAATCACTTAAAAGAGGACGTTTATCTTCCCTTCCTTCAACTAAACGTGATAATTGTGCTAGGGCGATAATTGGAACTCCTAGTTCCATAGCAAGCGTTTTTAATGCTCTTGATATTTCTGAAACTTCCATTTGCCGATTACCAGCATATTTATTAGAACCAGCAATTAATTGCAAATAGTCAATTATAATTACTCCTAAACCTTCATTAGAACTAGCCAACCGTCGACATTTAGCACGAATTTCGCCAATTGTCATCCCAGGAGTATCATCAATAAATAATTGCGTTTCCGAAAGACGACTAATTGCTTCGTTAATTCGCTTCCAATCGTGATGCTCTAGACGCCCACTTCGTAATTTATGCCCTTCAACTTGTCCAATTGAAGATAACATTCGCATTGCCAGTTGCTCAGCACTCATCTCCATATTAAAAACCGCCACTGGTTTTTTCGCATTAATAGCGACGTTGCAAGCAATATTTAAAGCAAAAGCAGTTTTTCCCATTCCCGGACGAGAAGCAACAATTGTCAATTCATTTGGTTGCAAACCTGATGTAATCCGATCTAAGTCATAAAATCCGGTCGCTAAACCGGTTATTTCACCTTTTGATTGTGATAATTTTTCAATATCGCTTTGGGCTTTAAATAAAACTTCTTGAATTGTTTTAAATTCAGTGCTTTTTCTTGCTTTAGCAACACCAAAAATTTTACGCTCGGCTGTATCAAGCACTTCATTTAAAGAATCTTCTTCCGAATACGCTAAATTAACAACCTCACTCGCTTCTTGAATTAATTTTCGTAAGGTTGCTTTTTCAACAACAATCGCAATGTATGAATCAACATTAACAGCACTTGGTACTTTTTCCGTTAATTCTACTAAATAATCAAGTCCACCAACAGCATTTAATAATTTTTGTTTTTCTAATTCAGCCGTTACAACAGTAAAATCAATTGTTTTGTTTTCTTCAACTAATTTTACTAAAACCGAAAACAGTTTTTTATGTTGATCATAAAAAAACAATTCTGGATTTATGCTTTCGACACATTTTTGCAAAGCATACTTACTTAGAAACATGGAACCTAAAACAGCTTGTTCCGCTTCTTTACTATTAGGGAGAATATTTTCATTCATTTTTTCACGACCCTTCTGGAACTAATTCAATTCTTAAATTAGCTTCTACTTCTTTATGCAACATAACTTTTATTTGATATGTTCCTAATTGATTTAATGTTTCATCGATAATAATATCTTTTTTTTCTATTTCATAGCCTTTTTCTTTTAAAGCATTAGTTATATTTTTACTGCTTACCGAGCCAAACAATTGATTTTTCTCACCTGTTTGCATCGGAAAAATTAAGCCTTCTTTTTCTAATTTAGTTTTTATTTTTTTAGCCGCTTCGATTTCTTTTTGATTAGTTTTTTTATTAGCTTCTTTTTCTTGTTCTAATTTTGCTAATGCTTCTTTCGTTGCTAATACTGCTAAATTATTTTTCAATAAATAATTATAGCCATAACCGTCAGCTACTTCTTTTATTTCGCCTTTTTTCCCCTGTCCTTTAACATCTTCGATAAATATAACACGCAACTAAATCACCTCAATCGCCTTTAAAAGCTCTTTTTCTACTTTCATAATAGATTTATCATTTATTTGGGCGGCAGCATCCGTAAAATGACCACCACCATTAAATTTTTTCATAATATTATAAACATTAATCTGTCCTAAAGAACGAGCACTAATTGCTACTATATTACCATCTATGACACCAATTGCAAATGATGCTTCTACTTGATCAAATAATAACATGCGTTCTGCAATTACTGACAAATCTTCTTTTGCTATAATATCATTAACACGACAAATTGCAAATTTTTCTTTAACAATATAACTATTTTCTAAGTATTTTTCTCTTTTTAAATACGATTGTTTGTCTTCTTTTAAAATTTCTTTTTTCAATACATTTAATGCTCCTTGTTCTAGTAAAAAAGCAGCGGCATAAAAAGTATCAGCGCTAGTTTTGGCATTATATGAATTAGTATCAACTTCCATTCCTGCTAACATAATAGTAGCCATCAAAGGATCAACATCTCTTTTTAAAAATTTTAAGTATTTTACTATTATTTCACTAGTTGAGGAAATATTTTCGTTAACGTATGATAATTTAGTAGCTTGAATATTTTTATTTCCTAAAACATGATGATCAATAACCACCTTGTCCTCAATTAAATCAAGCAATTCAGGATATTCAACTAATTCTTTTTTACTAGTATCAAGAATTATTAACAATGATTTATTTGTTATTTTCTTTAAAACTTTTTTTATATCGACAATGTTAACGTCAAACTTAGATTTTTCAACTAACTGCAACGTATTATTAACAGAATGATTATTGCCCTTTTGATTTAAAACAAGATAATTTTCAACCTTAAAATCACTAATAATCCTTGCCAAACACATAGCACTTCCTAAAGCATCTAAATCAATGTTTTTATGCGTCATAATAATAACATTATCAGCCTTTTTAATAAAATCGGTTAACTTTTTAAAAATTTCTTCCATCCGGCACCTCTTTTCTAATTATACTACATTTTATTATATATTTAAATTATTTTGGAAATCCGTTTCATCCCAAATGGGAATTTGTAGTTCCTTGGCTTTATTTAGTTTACTACCAGGGTTTTTGCCACATAATAAAACAGAAGTTTTTTTGGTAACAGTATTTGTTACTCGAGCACCTTTATTCTCAAGAATTTCTGCTATTTGTAAGCGATTATAATTTTCAAAAGTTCCTGTTATGACAAAAGTTTTATCATAAAATTGTTTTTCTTGCAGTCCCTTTTCATAATATTGAATATTAACTTGTTCTTTTTTGAAAAAAGCAATTAATGCTTGGGTTTCGGCCTTTTGGAAATAAGCAATAACACTTTGGGCAATTTTATCTCCTATTTCATTAATATTTATTAATTCATCATAACTAATAGATTCAAAATATTCTAAACTTTTTATTTCCTGCGCTAAAATTTTTGCCGTTTTAGCACCAACATGTTTAATACCTAAAGCAAATAATAATTTATCTAAATTATTTTTTTTGCTTTTTTCAATATTAGCTAAAATATTATCAATCCTTTTCTCACCAAAACCAATTAAACTAATTATTTTATGACGATAATTTTTTAACAAATAAATATCTTTAATTGATTTTAAAAAGCTTTCGTTGTAAAAAATTTCAATTATTTTCTCTCCCAATCCTTCAATATTCATAGCATTACGACTAACAAAATGGACGAGACTTTCTTGTTCACGCGCCTCACATTTTTCATTAACACAAAAATAAGCGGCCGCACTAGCTTCTTTTTGCAACTTCTTTTTACAAATTGGACAGTTATCAGTCATTTTAAATTTTTTATTACTTGTTTTTCGTTTTTCAGTAACTACTTTAACTACTTCGGGAATAACATCGCCCGCTTTTCTAACAAAAACATAATCACCAATACGAATATCTTTTTCCAAAACGTTTTTTTCATTATGAAGGGTAGTTCTGGAAACTAAAGAACCATCAATATGAACAGGATCTAAAACAGCATTTGGTGTTACCTGGCCGGTTCGACCAACCGTAAAAATAATATCTTTAATTTGCGTCACTTCTTCTAAAGCAGGAAATTTATAGGCAATCGCCCATTTAGGACTTTTCGCTGTCTGGCCTAATAATTTTTGATTTTCAACGTTATCAATTTTAATAACAACACCATCAATTTCATATGCTAAATTTTTTCGTCCTTGCTCCCATTTTTCAATAAAAGCAAAAATTTCATCAATATCAGACATAAGAGAAAAATGTGGATTTACTTTCAAACCTAATTTTTGTAATGCTTTTAGTCTTTCATAATGAGAGTTTTCTGCTTGATTAACACCTTGATAAATATAACAATCTAATTGCCGAGATGCGGTAACATTAGCATCTAATTGGCGGACACTGCCAGAAGCGGCATTACGAGGATTAGCAAATAATGCTTCATTATTTTTTTGTCGGGTATTATTTAAGTTTTCAAAAGCTTCTTTACTCATAAAAATTTCGCCACGAACAGTAATATTAGCTTTTTTTTGTAAATGATTAGGAATTGCTTTAATTGCTAAAACATTATTAGTAATATCTTCACCTAAAAAACCATCACCACGAGTAACTCCTTGTTTTAAAAGGCCATCTTCGTATATTAGCGAAACTGCTAAACCATCTATTTTTAATTCACAAACGTATTCCGGTTTGGCAATTGTTTTTTTTATTCGTTGATGAAATTCTAATAGTTGTTGATAACTAAAAACATTACTTAATGATAGCATTGGCATCATGTGTTCTACTTTGCTAAAAGGCGTGTTAAGAGAAACATTAATTTGCTTTAAAGGGGAGTTCTTTTGAATATATTCAGGGTGTTCTTCTTCTAATTTTTCCAATTCCCGAACATATTCATCATATTGTTGATCACTCATCGTTGGTTTTTCTAAAATATAATATTCATGATTAGCATTATTAATGATTTTCGTTAGTTCTTTAATTCTTTTTTTCATTTTTCCCACCTATTTATTATTATACTAGAAAATAACTATTAAAAAAAGTAAAAATACCAAGTATAAAACCTCGTATTTTTTAAATATCAAAAATTTTATTATTAATTACATCATGTCTAATTGTTTTTTTGCTGATGTAGCGGCTATAGCAGCTTCGCCAACAGCCGTAGTTAATTGATAAACTTCTTTGCATATAACATCACCACAAGCATATATCCCGGAAATACTTGTTTGCATTTTATTATCAACCACTAAATAATTATCTTTGCGATTAATAGCAAGCTTATCCAAATAAGGTATAAAAGGTTTATAGCCGATATAAATAAATACTCCTGATAAATCAATTTGTTTTTCGTTTTCTAGTATAATTGCTGATAGTTTATTGTCTTTTTCTTTTAATTGTTTTATTTGAAGATCGGGTATTAATATAATGTTTTTTTGTTCTTTTACTTTGGAAATTAATTTACTTTCCGCTTTTAATTTTTTGGAATTATATAGTAAAAATACTTCACTAGCAATTTTTGATAAATAAAGCGCTTCTTCAAAAGCAGAGTTACCACTACCAACTACCGCTACTTTTTTTCCCTTATATTGAAAACCATCACAAATTGCACACCAACTAATTCCACGGCCAATTAGTTTTTCTTCATTGGGGAGATTTAATGTCCGAGGAATACGCCCAGAAGCAATAACAATTGTTTTTGCGAAAATCGTTTCTTTACTTGTAACAACATATTTTTGATTATTTTCTACTTTTATTTCCTGAACATCACCATAATGATATTTTATGTTCATTTGTTTAATTTGTTCGTAAATTTGTATCGCTAAGGAAACACCGTCAATTTTAGAAACACCGGGGTAGTTTTCGACAACACTAGTGCGATTTAAAACACCGCCAGGAGTAGCTTTTTCAATAATAATACTATTAACGCCAGCCCGTTTTAAATACAATGCGGCGGTCATGCCAGCAATACCAGCACCAATTACAACACAATCATACTTCATCTTTAAATCCTTTATCAATAAACTCATCGTCAATAACTTTTTCTTTTCGTTCTATGTTAATTTCTTTTGGTTTTACATCGGCATCAATTTTAAAGGAACCGGGGTCTTTGTCGTGATATAAATTTTGGAAATGAGAACGCCGACGAGCTTTGAAATAAAGAAAAATTCCGATAAGAATCATTAAAATTGAAACAACTTGAGCAACTTTTATATCGCCAATCATTAAACTATCCAAGCGCATCCCTTCGATATAATACCGGCCGGCACCTAACCATATTAATCCTAATCCTGTTAATTGACCAATTTTTAAATATTGGGAAATTTTACGAATTAATAATAATAGAAAAAACCCTATTAAACACCAAACAAATTCATAGAAAAAAGTTGGATGATAATAAACACCATTAATATACATTCCTTCAATAATAAATTTAGGAATATAAAGTGATTCTAAATGAGCTGCTGTGGTGGCTGGTCCGTATGCTTCTTGATTCATAAAATTACCCCAACGCCCAATAGCTTGACCAAGTAATAAAGCCGGTGCAACAATATCTAAAAATCTCATAAAATTAATTCTTTGCATGCGCACAAAAAGAATAATCCAAAGCAATCCAAAAATAATGCCGCCATGAATAGCTAAACCACCTTCCCACACTCGAAAAGCGTTTAATAGGTTATCACTATAATGTGACCAATTAAAAATAACATAATAAATGCGTGCTCCTAATAAAGAAATGGGAACTAGAAAAAAAACAAAATTAATAAATGTATCTTCATCAATATCAAATTTTTTTGCCTCTTTCATTGCCACATAGCCCGCTAATAAAAAAGCTAGCAATATAATAACAGAGTACCAATAAATTTTAACATATATTAAATCTACTAAAACCGGATCCATTTTATGCACCTCTTTCTAATATTGGTCTGATGACTAATTCTCGCATTAAAATATTCATAATAGAAATAAAAATAGCTACTAAAAATAAATAGAAAATATTTCCACCAACAATATTGAAATTGTCAGCGAGAAAAAAATCAGTCATATATAAAATTACAATATTAATAAATGGATAAAAAAGACCCATTGTAAAAACAGTAATCGGTAATGTTAAAAAAATTAAAATTGGTTTGACTGTTTTATTTAAAATATAAATAATAACGGCTGCTAAAAAGGCCCATAGGCCGAACAATTCATTATTAATTTCAATAATACTAAATAAAACATCTGCCAATACCAAAACTAATGTATAGCCAACCATATGAATAACCCAATCAAAAAAGCCATTTAATTTTCGTTCTTGACCATTAACAACAATAACTTCCATCATTAATCACCTCTAATCTTTTTTTATTAAAAATGCTTCTAATTTATTAATATCTTCACCATGTATTATTATATCATACATTAAGTCGACTATTGGCATTTTTACTTGTCGATGACGCAATAAACTATAAATTTACTTTAATGTGTAATAGCCCTCAACAGTTACTTGCGATAAATATTTATCAATTTCTTCTTTCGAAGCTCTTTTTCCGATCATCTGTCCAAAAGTAAAATTGCGGCTTTTTGAACTAGTACAAGTTAAAATTAAATCACCAATGCCAGCATAAGATAAAATAGTTTTTTTATCACCACCAAAGGCCGCTATCAATTCTTTCATATCGTGTAATGCTTCGGTAATTAACATTGCTTTAGTTGATTCTGGTAATTTCATACCATCAATCACCCCACAAGCAATGGCAATAATATTTTTTATCGATCCACAAATTTCTACTCCAACAACATCATAGCAAAAACGAATTTTTAAAGTCTCATTTGCCAAAGCATTTGTTACCAAAGTAGCTGTTTTTTTATTCATGCTTGCTAATGTTAAACCAATCGGTACATTTTGGACAATATCAACGGCAAAAGACGGACCGGAAATAACAGCAATTTTATCAGTATTAATATATTTTCTAACAACATCATCAACAAAAAGGCAAGTGTCTTGTTCAATTCCTTTCGAACCAATACAAATATGTTGACCTTGATAATAATTAACGAGTTCGCGACTAATATCATCGACAAAACCAGCCGGAACCATAATAAAAATAATTTCACTTTCTAAAACACTCTCTGCCATATTAGTAGTAAATGCAATTTTATCAGGAAGTTTTATACCGGGCAGACGCTGCTTATTTTCCCTTGTTTCTACTAACATTTTACATTCATCAGAAAATTTAGTATACATAATAACTTCGTTACCATTTTTTGCTAACATTAGTGCTAGAGAAAGGCCATAGGCACCGGTTCCTAATATTGCTATTTTCATAATGACCTCCTTTAACAATTATAACGATTTATTATTATTTTTACAAGGCAAAAAAAAACAAAGTAAATTTTTACTTTGTTTGATTTTTTTATTATGGTGTCCAAGGTGCTGCGGTTAAATCACAACCAGCTAAATCCATTTCTTCAGTAGTTACATCTGTTGTATCAGGTCCTTTGTAAGAACAATATACACCATCATGAATTGTCATTGTAATTACGCCACCTGATGTGACATGAATTCCGCCAACAGTTGGTGCTTCGCCAGAAAATTCTAATTCATCTACTGAAGCAGGATCTGGAGCTTGCTGTTCCCCACCAGAAAAACTATAAGTTACTGCATCTGGTGTTCCATCAAGTGATCGTCTTAAATATTCATTCTCAGCTGTCTTTACTAGACCATAGCCCGTTGCATTAAATGCACCCCTTCTTGCTTCATCAAGAATGTTTAAAACGATTGGCATGGCAATTAACAAAATAATTGCTAAAATAACAATAACGGCAAGTAGTTCGATTAAAGTAAAACCTTTTTTATTCATTTTTTCCCTCCTATTCTAATAAAAGCATAACACCTTCTAAATAAAAAAGCAAGTTATTTCTTGCTTTTTTTATTAACTTGACAGTTTTTCCTTTTCTTTAACTAATTTTAACTGCACAGTTAAAGCATTATCACCACGGCGTTCCGCTATTTTTACAATCCGGGAATAGCCCCCCTTGCGGTCTTTAAAGCGAGGAACTAATTCCTGCATAACTTTATTAACAACTTCTTTATCATTTTGTAAAAATGCTAACATACGACGGCGTGCTTCTACCGTTCCTTCTTTACCGTGTGTTATCATGCGATCGAAAAATTTTCTTACTTCTTTAGCACGTGTTTCCGTAGTAATAATTTCTTCATGCATAATTAATTCTTTTGTTAGATTTGCTAACATACTACGACGATGTTTGTTATCTCTTCCTAATTTACGATACATAAGTTCCTCCTACTCTTCTTCTTTAAATTCAAGATTAAGTTCATTTACTTTATCAACAATTTCTTTAAATGATTTTTGTCCTAAATTTCTAATATTTTTTATTTCATTTTCACTTCTTGCTACTAAATCGCCAATCGTTTTAATAGCATCTTTCTTTAGACAATTTTCAGCTCGCGGTGAAAAATCTAAATCTTCAATTAATGTTTCTAATTGTTGTTGCTTTTTGTCTTCTTTTTTCGAAACCATAACGCCAGTTTCATCTACTATTTCACTCAATTCCATTAAAATAGCCATATGTTCATTTACTATTTTTGCTGCCAATGCCATTGCTTCTTCTGGTCTTAGAGCACCATTGGTAGTAACATTTACGGTTAATTTGTCATAATTAGCCTTTTGACCAACCCGAGCACTTTCAACATCATAATTAACTCTTTCAATGGGAAGATACATTGCATCAATTGGAATAAAACCAAGTTTTTCGTCTTCTAATTTTATTTTATTTTCTTCCGCTGGAACATAACCACGTCCATTGGCAACAATCATCTCGGCATTTAAACTGCCGCCTTTAGCAATATTAGCAATTACTAGATCCTTATTAATAATTTCTATATCTGAATCACATATAATATCCCCAGCCACAACCTGTCCTTCTTTATTAGCATTTAACTTAATAATTTTTTGTTCATTCGTATGATTACGAATAGCAACATTTTTCAAATTTAAAATAATCGTTGTTAAATCCTCAACGACACCATCTAGCGTTTGAAATTCGTGCATAGCGCCTTCTGCTTTTACGGCAATAATAGCGCTTCCTGGTAGACTTGATAACATTACTCTTCGTAAAGCATTCCCAAGTGTCATACCGAATCCTCTTTCTAATGGTTCTAGTTCAAATTTACCAAAATTATTATTTTCAATATATTCTGTAATTTTATAAACGGGTTTCTCAAAATTTAACATTTTATCCTCTCCTTTTTTTTATTATTTTCGAGGTCGTTTTGGGGGACGACATCCATTATGAGGTACTGGTGTAACATCTGTAATTGCCATTATTTCTAAACCTGCTGTTTGCAGCGAACGAATCGCTGTTTCCCGACCAGAACCAAGTCCTTTAACAAATACTTCTGCTTTTTTCATTCCTACTTCAACAGCAGCTCGAGCCGCAGCTTCAGCTGAACTCCCTGCTGCAAAGGGCGTTGATTTCTTACTCCCAGTAAAACCCAATGTTCCTGATGAGGCCCAGCTTATTACATTGCCATCTTTATCAGTTATTGTTACTATTGTATTATTAAATGTCGAATGAATATAAGCTTTTCCTTCGGGAACATTTTTTTTAACTTTTCTTTTTCTTGCTTTATATGCCATTTTCTTACCTCCTTTTACTTTTTCTTATTTGCAATTGTTTTTCCGCGGCCTTTACGTGTTTTCGCATTGCGATTTGTTCTTTGTCCACGTACCGGCAATCCTTTTTTGTGTCTTGTTCCCTGATATGAATTTATTTCCATTTTTGTTTTGATATTCATGTTGTTTTCACTTCGCAATTCTCCTTCAATAGTATGATTTTCAATTTCATTTCGAATTGCTAATAATTCATCAGAAGTAAGATCCTTAACTTTTTTATTCTCATCGACCTTTGCAGCTTTTAAAATTCTTTGCGCAAGTCCTTTGCCAACACCAAAAATATAAGTTAACGAAATTACAATTCTTTTTTCCTTGGGAATATCTACACCTTTTATTCGTGCCATAACACACCTCCTATTATCCTTGTCTTTGTTTATGCTTTGGATTTGAACATATTACATATGTTATTCCTTTTCTTTTTACTATTTTACAATTGTCACATATTTTTTTAACTGATGATCGTGTCTTCATTTTTTTTACCTCCTAATTCTTGCGAAAGGTTATTCGTCCACGTGTTAAATCATAAGTTGATAATTCAACTACAACTGTGTCACCTGCTGAAATGCGGATATGATACATTCGCATTTTACCAGAAACGTGCGCTGTAATAATATGCTGATTTTCTAATTCTACTTTGTATGTTCCGCCAGGTAAAATTTCTAATACCTTTCCTTCTACTTCAATAATATCTTCTTTTGCCACCTATTATCACCCTTTCGTTAATATTTTAACGCCCTTTTTAGTTACTAAAACTGTATGTTCAAAATGGGCGGATGGTTGATTATCTTTTGTTACAATCGTCCAGTAATCTTCTTTTAAAGCAACTTCTTTACAACCCATATTAATCATTGGTTCAATTGCTAAGGTCATACCAGCTTTTAATGTTAAACCTTTTTTAGAAGTTGCATAATTTAAGATTTCTGGTGCCTCGTGTAACTTTTTGCCAATACCATGACCTACTAAATCTTCAACAATACCATATCCGTATGGTTTTAAATAAGCCTCAATTATCCGACCAATATCATTAATATCAATTCCTTCTTTTACTATCTTAATTGCTTCATATAACGCTTTTTCAGTATGGAAAATTAATTCTTTTTTCTTTTGACTAATTTCTCCAACCGGATAAGTACAAGCCGCATCACCGTAATAACCCTTATAATAAACGCCAATATCAATTGCTATAATATAACCATCTTGCAAAATGCGCTTACTAGGAATACCATGGACAACTTCTTCATTAATGGATATGCAAATTGCTTTCGGAAAGCCTTTATACCCCTTAAAAGCTGGATAAGCATTATTTTTTATGATATATCCCTCGGCTAATTCATTTAGCTTATTAGTAGTAACGCCTGGTTTTATTTTCGGTTTTAAATATTTATGTGTCGCAGCAACAATTTGACTCGCTTTTGTCATAAGCGCAATTTCTTTTTTATTTTTTATCATCTAACACCTTAGTAATCTCCTGAAAGATTTCCACTGGTTTTTTATTGCCATCAACATTTAATAACAAGCCTTGTTTTTGATAATAATCTACTAATGGTTCCGTTTCTTTTTGATAAACTCTTAATCTATTTTCAAATACGTCCTTTTTATCATCAGATCTTTTCGTTAAAGGAATTAAACAATCCGGACATTTATCATTCTCTTTTTTGGTAAAGTTTCTGCCACATTTGGAACACAAAAGCCGATTAGTATGGCGTTTTTTTAATTCTTCGATATCAACATTTAGAAAAACGACAGCATCAAGATTAACTTTTTCTTTTTCCAATATTTGTGCTTGAGCAACATTACGAGGAAAACCTTCTAAAATAAAACCGTTGCTGTTTTTTTCAAGATGTTTTTTTATTATTTGCCATGCTAATTGATCGGAAATAAATTCGCCACTATTCATTTTATTTGCAATTACAAGTCCTGGCTCAGAATCTTCTTTTACTATTTGTCGTAATAAATCACCAAAAGCCAAATGTGGTTTTGCATAATACTCACTTAATAAAGTAGCTTGCGTTCCTTTACCAGCTGCCGGCGGCGCTAATATTAAAAGTTTCATCGACGACGACTCCGACGCCCTTCAAATGTTCGACTTGTTAATTCACTATCAATTTTTCGATAAGTTTCAAGTGTCACACCAACAACAATTAATAATCCGGTTCCCCCAATAGAAACACTGGGTGGCAAATTAGTAATATTAGCAAAAATAATTGGTAAACCGGCTATAAAAGCAAGAAATATCGCCCCGACAAATGTTAAACGATTAAGCACTGTTTTAACATATTCTATGGTATCTTTTCCCGGACGAATACCAGGAATAAAGCCACCATTTTTTTGTAAATTTTCTGACATTTCTTTTGGTTTGATTTGCAAATGTGTATAAAAATAACAAAAAGCAATAATTAACCCAATATACAATACAAAACCTGGTCCACTATCCATCATTAAATAATTTTCAACAAAATTAGTAATTCTGACATTATCCGAAAATTCACTAACAAAAGCAGGAGCTGATAATAATGTTGAAGCGAAAATAACCGGAATAACGCCCGCTGAATTTAATTTAAAAGGAATATAGTTTTTGCCAGAAAAATTAGTTGACTTATTAGCATATTGAATTGGAATTTTTCGTCTTGCCGTTTCGACAAAAACAATACCAATAATTATTCCTAAATAGATTAGTAAAAAAGTGATAAACAATAATAATCCTGTGCTGGCGTCTGATAAAATTCCCCAAGCTTGCATAAACATTGTTGGCATACTAGCAATAATCCCCGCCATAATAATCAAAGAAATACCATTACCAACACCTTTAGCGGTGATACGATCACCCATCCACAATAACAATGCTGTACCGGCTGTTAAGACGAGTGCAAATTGCATATAGTCAAGGGCGGTACCATGTTGAACAAAGGCAAAGGACATTAAATAACCTTGAATAAAAGCAATACCAATTCCCAATATGCGAGAAATTTTATTGATTTTTTGTCTTCCCGTATGTCCTTCTTTCGCCATTTCTGCTACCGCAGGAATAATATCCATTTGTGCTAGTTGCATAATAATAGAAGCTGTAATGTAAGGCATAACACCGAGTGCAAATATAGAAAATTGCTCCATGGCGCCACCACCCATAATATTAACTAATTCTAAAAATCCTAATGTTGAAGTTTGTAAATTAGCACGGTCAACCCCCGGAACAATAATGGTTGTACCCACTTTAAAGATAAAAAGAATAGCAATTGTAAAATAAATTCTTTTTCTCAGTTCAGCACTTTTGGGACTTGCTAATTGTTTTAATTTGGCGAACATTAAATCACCTCTACTTTTCCACCTTTTTTTTCAATCTTTTCGCGGGCTTTTTGCGAAACTTTATGAGCCTTAATAGTAACCTTTTTATTAAGATCACCATGACCTAATACTTTCAATCCTTTTAATTCTTTTTTTATTAATCCCATTTCTTTTAATAATTCTAATGTAATAACTGTATCATCGGCAAAATTATCAAAAGCACTAACATTAACTACGGCATATCTTTTACGAAATGGGGCGTTAGAAAATCCTCGTTTCGGAATGCGACGAAATAGAGGTGTTTGACCACCTTCAAACCATGGCTTAACACCACCGCCACTACGAGCCTTTTGACCTTTTTCACCACGGCCACTTGTTTTTCCAGAACCGCTTCCTGGTCCTCTGCCAACTCGTTTGCGGTTTTTGGTTGCTTGCTTATTTGCTTCTAATTCATGTAATTTCATACTAAATCCTCCACCCTTTTGCCACGGATTTCAGCAACTTCTTCTATTGTTCGTTGTTGTTTTAATGCTTTAAAAGTTGCCTGCGCAACATTTATTTTACTGCTTGAACCTAAAGACTTTGTCAAAATATCTTTTATACCTGCTAATTCTACAACCGAGCGAACGGCACCACCTGCTTTAACACCAGTACCTTTTAAAGCTGGTTTCAATAAAACTTTACTACCAGTTTGCCTTGCCGTAATTTCATGAGGAATAGTACGATTTTCTACTAAACTTATTCTAACCATATTTTTAACGGCATTATTTGTCGCCTTAGAAATTGCTTCGGGTACTTCATTAGCTTTCCCTGTTCCTAACCCAACTTTTCCTTTTCGGTCACCAGCAGCAACAACCGCCGAAAAACGAAAATTTCGACCACCTTTTGTTACTTTTGTAACCCTTCTAATATCAATTATTTCTTCGTCATATGTTTTTTTTCGAGGTTCTTTAAATTTCTTTTTTTCTTGCATATTCACCCTCCTTAAAATTCCAATCCATTTTTCCGTGTTGCTTCAGCTAATGCTTTAACTCGACCATGATACAAATAGCCACCACGATCAAATTTTACTTTTTTTATTTTCGCTTTTTTTGCTCTTTTTGCTAATAATTCGCCAACTTTTTGCGCTGCTTCTATATTACTACCATTAGTTAACTTTAATTCTTTATCAATCGAAGAAGCACTTACTAAAGTAACAGCTTTTTCATCATCGATTATTTGTGCAAAAATATTACTGTTTGAGCGAAAAACACTTAAACGAGGAATATTTGCACTTCCCTGAACTTTTTCTTTAAAACGTATGTGACGTTTTTTTCTTTGTTTGTTACGTTCTTCTTTTTTTATCATTTGCTTCCTCTCCTTTTATTTAGTTGCTTTTTTTCCAACTTTACGAATAACATATTCATCAGCATAACGAATCCCTTTTCCTTTATAGGGCTCGGGTTTTTTAGTTGCTCGCACCTTGGCGGCAAATTCTCCTACTAGATATTTATCGATTCCTTTTATGATTATTTGCGTATTACTAGGGTTTTCAACTGTAATTCCTTTGGGAATAGTAATTTCTTTTGGCTTCGAAAAACCAGCAGCAATTACTAAAGTTTGTCCCTTTAAAGTAAAACGATATCCTACTCCAACCATTTCCAATACTTTTGTGAATCCTTCACTAACACCAATTAATAAGTTATTAATATTAGCATTAGCCGTACCAAAAAAGTTATTATATTTTTCATCACTACACTCTGTTTTTAAAGTATTATTATCAATTAAAACTTTAATATTTTCGTTAATGGTTGTCTCTAATTCCCCTTTCGGGCCTTTAACAAAAACTTTGTTACCTTCGACATTGACACTAACACCATTGGGGATTGTTAAAATTCTTTTTCCTATTCGACTCATTGTAATCCTCCTTGCTTTCTACCAAATATAGGCTAGGACTTCGCCACCTATATTTTTTTCTCGTGCCTGTTTATCAGTCATAACTCCTTGCGAAGTTGAAATAATTGCAATTCCTAAACCATTTAAAACTTTTGGAATTTCATTAGCGTTTACATAAACTCGCAATCCTGGCTTGGAAATTCTTTTCAATCCTGTTACGGCTTGCTTTTTATTTTTAGCATATTTTAATTTTATAACAATTATATTATTAGGGTTTTGCTCCTTAATACTATAATCAACTATAAAACCTTCTTCTTTTAAAATTTTCGCTATTTTTTCCTTCATTTTTGACATTGGAACTTCTACTTCCTGATGTCGGGCATGATTTGCATTACGAATTCTCGTTAACATATCTGCTATTGGATCATTTATCATTTTATTTCCTCCCTTCATCTACCAGCTTGATTTTTTTACGCCTGGTATCTGACCTTTATATGCCAATTCGCGAAAGCAAATTCGACATATTCCATATTTTTTTAAGACAGAATGGGGCCGGCCGCAACGATTGCAGCGCGTATATTCGCGAACTTTAAATTTTGGTTTTTTCATTACTTTTTTACTTTTTTTTGCCATTTTTTTCCTCCTTTAAAAGTTATTGCCGAAACGGCAAGCCAAATCCTGTTAATAATGCTTTAGCTTCCTCATCTGTTTTTGCCGTTGTTACAAAAATAATATCCATACCGCGCGCTTTAACAACATCATCATATTCAATTTCTGAGAAAATTAATTGTTCCTTTATTCCTAAAGTATAATTGCCTTTCCCATCAAATGCTTTAGATGAAATGCCGCGAAAATCACGAACTCTCGGTAATGTAATAGAAATCAATTTGTCTAAAAAATTATACATTTTTTCACCGCGGAGCGTTACCTTACAACCAATTGCCTGTCCTGCTCTTATTTTAAAACCAGCAATTGCTTTTTTAGCCTTAGTTGTGACTGGTTTTTGATTTGTAATCGTTTCTAGATCAGCCATTGCTCCGTCTAAAAATTTACTATTATGAGCAGCATCACCAACACCAATATTGATGACAATTTTATCTAATTTTGGCACTTCCATATTTGATTTATAATTAAAATCTTTTTTCATCTTTTGGATAATTTCATCATTATATTTTTTTCTTAAGTGATTCATAATATCCCCTTTCAACTATCTAATTCCTTATTAGATTTTTTTGCAATTCGTGTTTTTTTTCCTTTTTTATTAGTTGCTTTGCCAATTCGCGTTGCTTTTTTTGTATCTGGATCAATTAGCATAACATTTGATGCATGAATTGGTGCTTCTATTTCTTTGATACTACCTGGGTTTTGGCCATCAGATTTTTGATGCTTTTTCATAAAATTAATATTTTCGATAATAACTTTGTTTTCGCTACGCAACACTTTCATAACACTGCCTTCTTTTCCTTTTTCTTTGCCTGCTATAACAATAACTTTATCGCCTTTTTTCAAGTTCATAATTTTACCTCCTATAATACTTCTTTAGCAAGGGAAACAATTTTCATAAACTGTTTGTCCCGCAATTCTCGGGCGACGGGTCCAAAAACACGAGTCCCCATAGGTGTCTTATTATCTTCTTTTAATATGACACAAGCATTATCATCAAAGCGAATATGAGAACCATCTTCCCGACGCAAACCAAATTTTGTTCTAATAATTACAGCTTTAACTACTTTTCCTTTTTTAACATTACTATTGGGGGCTGCTTTTTTCACTGACCCGACAACAATATCACCAATGTTGCCATCTTTTACGCGACTCCCGCCTAAAACTTTTATTACTAATAATTCTTTTGCCCCGGAATTATCAGCTACTTTAATTCTACTTTCTTGTTGAACCATTTTGTTTCCTCCTTTTAAAGAACAACCGCACTTTCAATTATTTCTACTAAACGATAACTTTTATCTTTTGATAATGGCCGAACTTCTTTAATTCGCACTTTATCGCCCACTTTTGCTTCATTTTTTTCATCGTGAGCACGTAACTTCTTTGAATATTTAACACGTTTGTGATATTTGGTATCTGTTTTGTATGTTTCCACAATAACAGTTATTGTTTTATCATTTTTATCACTTACAACTTTACCAATTAACTCTTTTTTTCTACTTTCCATAAAATCCTCCTTATTTCTCCAATTCTCGCTCACGTAAAATAGTTTTCATGCGCGCTACTTCTTTTCTAAGTTGACTAATTCGAGAAGGTTTTTCTAAGTTTCCGGTAGCTTGACTAAATCGCAAATTAAACAATTCTTCTTTATGTTCGCTTATTTTTTTAATAATTTCTTCTTGCGAAAGTTTTCTAATTTCTTCATTTTTCATTAGTCTCACCACTTTCTTTTTTCACAAATTTACACCTTACTGGCAATTTATGCATTGCAAGACGAAGAGCTTCCCGCGCTACTTTCTCAGAAACGCCATCTATTTCAAACATAATTTTTCCTTCTTTAACAACAGCAACCCATGCCTCTGGTTGGCTTTTTCCTTTTCCCATTCGCATTTCAATTGGTTTTTTAGTAAGTGCTAAATGAGGGAAAATATTAATCCATACTTTTCCGCCTCGTTTCATATAACGAGTCATCGCGATTCGTGCTGCTTCAATTTGACGATTGGTAATCCAATTGCCCTCTAATGCCATTAATCCATATTGTCCAAAATGAAGTTCACGATTTCCTCTTGCCTTTCCTTCATAAGATAAGCGATGAGGCTTTCGATATTTAGTTTTCTTTGGAATTAGCGCCATCTTCTTCGCCTCCCTTGTCTTTTTTTTCAGGAAGAATTTCACCTTTATAAATCCAAACTTTAACACCAATTTTTCCATAAGTTGTATCTGCTTCTTTGTGAGCATAATCAACATCGGCACGCAAAGTATGAAGCGGAACCATTCCTTCTGTATAACCTTCTGTTCGCGCCATATCAGCTCCTGCTAAACGTCCCGAAACAGCTGTTTTTATTCCTTTTGCTCCTGCTTTTAATGCATTACGCATTGCTCGCTTTTGTGCCATTCGAAAATGAACACGATTTTCAATTTGCCGAGCAATATCTTCAGCAATTAATGTAGCATTTAGATTAGGATTTTTTTCTTCTTTAATAGAAACTTGAATTGTTTCATTCGTTATTTTTTCTAATTGTTTACGCAGTTTTTCAATTCCTTCGCCACCTTGACCAATAACCATACCCGGTTTTGCTGTTACTATTATTACTTCTGTTTTATGCTGATCGCGATTTATCAAAATATTGGCAATTGCCGCTTTTTTTAATTTATTTTCTAAAAATTTGCGAATTTCAATATCATTTTGCAAATATTTTGCAAAATCACTTCCCTCGGCATACCAAGAAGAATTCCAATCTTTATTAATTCCTATTCTAAGTCCAACTGGACTAACTTTTTGACCCATCAACAATCCCTCCTTTATTTTTCATCACTTACTACCACCGTTATATGACTTGTTCTTTTCATTATCGGATCGACATTACCACGTGATCCAATCCGTCTTCTTTTTAATGTTTGTCCTTCATTAACATAAGCATCTTTTATATACAAATCTTCTTTTTTCATTTCATTATTATTAATAGCATTAGCGACTGCCGAATTTAGAGTTTTCTCTATTATCAACACCGCTTTATGATTAATGCCTTTTAAAATTGCTTGTGCTTCTTCAATTCTTTTTCCCCTAATTAATTTTATTACTAAACGAGCTTTCCGCGGGGCGATGCGCACTGTTTTTGCAATTGCTTTTGCTTCCATTCTAAATCCTCCTTACTGATTTTTATCGTTCGCCACCATGTTTAACATGTTTGCGAGTAGGAGCAAACTCTCCTAATTTATGCCCAACCATATCTTCAGTAATATATACTGGGATAAACTCCTTACCATTATGCACAGCAAAAGTTAAGCCAATAAAATCTGGATAAATAGTTGATCGACGAGACCAAGTTTTAATAACTTCTTTTTTTCCAGAGGCTTTAACTTTTTCAACTTTTTTTTGTAAACTAGCATCAATAAAAGCGCCTTTTTTTAAACTTCTACTCATTTATATCATCCTTTCATTTACTTCTTTTTCCGACGACGAACTATTAATTTATCCGAAGCTTTTTTTGGTTTTCTTGTTTTATAACCTAAAGTTGGTTTTCCCCAAGGTGAAACCGGTGATTTTCGACCAATCGGTGCCCGTCCTTCGCCACCACCATGAGGGTGATCATTGGGATTCATAACCGAACCACGAACAGTTGGACGAATACCTAAATGTCGTTTGCGTCCTGCTTTTCCTAAATTAATAAGCTCTTTATCTTTGTTGCCCACTTCACCAATTGTTGCTCGACAAGTTCCTAACACTTTACGAACTTCGCCACTTCTTAATTTTACTTGGACATATTTATCTTCTTTTCCAACTACTTGAGCGGAAGAACCAGCTGAACGTGCTAATTCGCCACCTTTACCTGGCTTCATTTCAACATTATGGACTCTTGTGCCCTCGGGAATATTTTTAAGTAACATGGCATTACCTTTTTTGACATCTGCTTTTTCACTACTAATTATTTTATCACCAACTTTTAATTTATCTGGTGCAATAATATAGCGCTTTTCACCATCAACATAATTAATTAAAGCAATATTAGCGGAGCGATTTGGATCATATTCAATTGCTGCTACTTTTCCTTCAACATCTAATTTATTTCTTTTAAAATCAATAATACGATATTTCCGTTTTGCACCACCACCACGATGTCGCGTCGTAATTTGACCAGAAACATTTCGACCACCACTTTTGGTAAGTTTTTTTGATAATTTTTTTATTAATTTATTTTTTTTAACTTCTTTATCAACTAGCGTTGATCGATTTCTCATTCCACTACTTGTTGGTTTATATATTTTTATTGCCATCTTGGTCCTCCTTTAAACTTCAATTGTTTGTCCTTTTTTCAATGTCACAATTGCTTTTTTTACTTTATTTCGTTTGCCAAAATAATTACCAGAATAACGTCGCACTCTTTTCCTTTTTGGCTTAACATTTATAGTATTTACAGTTTCAACTTCCACATTAAAAATATTTTCAACCGCTTGCTTAATGTGAGTCTTATTAGCCTTAATATCAACACTAAACACATATTTGTTTACTTGTTGTAAGCCGGTTGCCTTTTCACTAATAATTGGTGATTTTATAATGTCACGATAATTATTTATCATAACTAAGCACCTCCTCAATAACTCCTAATGCCTCTTCGGTAACATATATTTGTGGGGCATTAATAATACTATAAACATTTAAATCATGCACTTCGATTAAATCAATATCTTTAATATTATTCGTTGCTAAAATTAAATTATCCGTTAAATCATTAACAACCAAAAGCATTTTTCCTTCTATGCCCATAGTCTTTAACATTTTTTTCATTTCTTGTGTTTTGGGACTGTTAACTTTAAAATCTATTAAAATTGACACTTCATTATTAGCTGCTTTTAAACTTAAAGCTGATTTTAATGCTAAACGCTTTTCTTTAACATTCATTTTTTTAGCATAACTACGAGGTTTTGGTCCAAAGACAATTCCTCCCCCCATCCATTGTGGAGCTCGAATAGTTCCTTGTCTAGCACGCCCTGTTCCCTTTTGACGCCAAGGCTTACGTCCACCACCACGAACTTCACTTCGTGTTTTAGTTGAGGCATTCCCTTGTCGCCAAGAAGCCGTTAATAATTTAATAGCATTCTGAATCGCAACATGATTTGGTTCAATACCCCAAATTTCTTTTTTTAATGTTACATCTTTTTGCTTTTCGCCAGCTGGATTAATTGCTTTTGCTTTACTCATTTTTATCCTCCTGTTCAGCTGATTCTGTTGAAGATGATTTTTCTTCTTCTTGTTCGCTTATTTCTTCGTTTTCTTCTGCTGCTGCTACTTCTTTTGTTTCTTCTTCATTTGATGTTTGGTTTTCTTCTTGCTCTACTTCTTTTATTTCTTCTTCATTTGATGTTTGATTTTCCTCTTGTTCTGCTTCTTTTGTTTCCATTTCTTCTTTAATTGGTTTTTGATTTTCTTCTTGTTCTACTTCTTTTGTTTCCGTAGCAACTTCTTGATTTTCTTCAACATGATCACTATAAAAATTTATTTCTTCAAATTCATTATTTTTACCATCTGATTTTGTAGCTGGTTTAATTAAAACCATCGATTTTTTAGGTCCTGGCACATTTCCTTTTATTAGCATTACATTATTTTCAACATCAACCATAACAATTTCTAAATTTTGGATTGTTACTTGCTCAACACCCATATGTCCTGGCATTTTTTTCCCTTTAAAAACTCGTTTTGGTTGCATTGAACCAAGCGATCCAACACGACGATGAAAATGTGATCCTCGTGTCATCGGTCCGATTGAAAAATTATGTCTTTTTATTACACCTTGAAATCCTTTTCCTTTGCTTACTCCTGTTACATCTATAACTTCGCCGGGAGCGAAAATATCAGCAGTAATAACCTGTCCTAAAGTATACTCTTTAGTATCAACACCACTAATTTCGCGAAAGAAGCGCTTAGGTGTTGTTTTTGCTTTTTTTACGTGTCCCTGCTCTGGTTTGTTAGCTAATTTTTCTCTCTTGCTATCAAAACCAAGTTGGATTGCTTCATAACCATCTGATTCAATTGTTTTTATTTGTGTAACAACATTTGGTTCAACACTCACAACTGTAACAGGAATCATTTTTCCACTTTTGGTGAAAACTTGTGTCATTCCTAATTTTTTTCCTAAGATTCCTTTTTTCATGTTATCCTCCTATTTTAATTTTGTTTTTAAGATTGAATTTTTATATCAACACCACTAGGAATATCTAAATGTGCTAGAGCGTCAATTGTTTCCTTGCTTGGCTTAGTGATATCAATCAATCGTTTATGGGTTCTTTTTTCAAACTGTTCACGTGAATCCTTATATTTGTGAACGGCACGTAAAACAGTTATTTTTTCCACTTCTGTTGGTAAAGGCACCGGGCCACTTATATCGCCACCAGTCCTTTTTACAGTAGCAATAATTTTGGCACAGGCCGCATCTAACTTTTGATGATCAAACGATTTTAATTTAATTCGCACTTTTTTATTTGCCACTTTTTTTCCTCCCTTCGCCTATATCTTGTACAGACTTGCTCCATGCAAACACCTGGTTAGCCTTTTCTCCCAACAACAACCCCTCCTGGCGTTTCAGCAACCTTGCACATCAATGCATCTACACAATTATTCATTATACCGTTGTTCTAAAAAAAAAGCAATACTTTTTTGCAAAAAAAAAAAGAAAGTTTCCTTTCTTTAAAAATTTTTATTTTTCTTTTACTTCTTCCTGACCGTATAATTTATGTCTTACACTTTCAATTGTTTCGCTTAATACATCAGCCAAATGTTCTAATCGCACTAACATTTCTTCTAAGTCCTCATCGGCAGTCGCTGCTGCTTCTTTTTCTTCTTCTTCAAGCGAATAGTAATCACTTTCAACCTCCGATATATCCGGAACCATTTTAACAGTTGTTTTAACAATTTCATCATTGACTTTTTTCAATTTATTTTGCAATTTTTCTTTTTCTTCGCTAAAATATACATCTTTTAATTTGTCTAGTTCTATTTCAATTGCTTCTCTTTCTTTCATTAAGCTTTGATATTGATTATATATTGCCTCTTTATCTTCCGTTTTTGGTTGTGGTTCTACTTGCGCTTGTTCTTTTGCTTCTAAATCATCTAACCGTTGATCAATTTCTAAAAGATAATTGCGCAGTTGTTCTTTTTCATCACTAAAATACACATCTTTTAATTTGTCTAGTTCTGATTGAACTTCAGCTCTTTCTTGCATTAACGCATGATAATCTGATGACAATTCTTGAGATGCTTCTTTGGATTCGATTGAATCTGTTCTTTCCACTGCCTCATCATCTTCTACCCTTCTTTCTTCTAGCTCATCCTCGGGGAGATGTGGCGCTTCACTTGCTTCAACCTCTTTTTCTTCTGCCTTCCTACTCCAATCATTTTCAACATCTGAAACTAAATCCTCTTTCCCATCATCTAATACAATTTCACCTTTGTTATTAATTTTATATGATTCCTTCGCTGCGGCCTCCTCTGATGGAGCGACATATGTTTCTTTAGATGCAATTAATTCCTCTAATGATTCAATTTTATTTTTAAGATTATTTAAATAACTACGCAAGCTTTCTTCTGTTGCTCCTGGATATTGTGCTGCTATTGAAAAGACTTGCTCATCACCTCGTTGGTGTTTCAAAATTTCTTCCTCAACCTTTTGTTTTTCGTTTTTCAAATAATTTAATTCATCCAATTCCTTTTTGTCAATCTCAATTTTATCTTCACTCTTTCCCATGCTTTTTTTAATTTGACTTGCTTCTGCTTGTTTTTCTGCTAAAAGTCCACGATATTTTTCTTGACCTTCCAAATCATTTTTTTGAATAGCCTCTTCTAATTTTTTTTCAAAAGTTTTAATATACCGCTCAACAATAAACAATTCTTGCTCTGGTGTGTGTGAAGGTTCTTTCTCTTCCGATAATTCAACTGTTATTTTTTCTTCTTTTGGTGACTCTTCTTTTGCAATTTCTTCTTGTTCTTTTTCCTCTACTTCATCACCGTAGAAAAAAGTATCATCAATCCATTTATTAGCTTCTAACATTGAATTTTTTAAGGCTTCTAAGATGCGTCTGCTAACACTAACTGCTTTACCACCTTTAATTTCAATTTTCTTATTAATATCAAATCCTTTTGATATTACATCTAATTTATCAAGTTCTTTTATTGCTTCACTCATTTTCTACTTCCTTTCCTTTTTGCGCTACTTCCTTTATTTTCTCTTTTAATATCTTCCATTCTTCTTCCGTGGCGATATTTTCAAAAATATAGTTGTCGCCTTCACGTCTTAAAGTCGAAACTAAAACTTTAATGCTGTCGTTTCGCATTTCATTAAAAGTATAAACAACATACTCTTTACCAAATTCAGGAATTTCAAAGACACTAATAATCTCCGCTTCTTGTTCTTTATCATCATGCCAAACAGTTATTTTTTTATCAGTCATGCTCTTCACCTACTTTCCCAAAAACTTTGTCTTCATTATATCATAGACAAATAAATTTTTCTACATTTAAATATATTTTAATAATTGTTTAATTATTTCTTCTTTATCATGATAAAAACTGTATTGTAAAATTTGTTTTTGCCTTTTGTTAAAAAAATATTTTAATAACCAAAAATCATCTATTTTGTAGTCAATTTTTTGTTTTTTTAAATACTGGCAAGTAAATAATTTGCAGGAAATTGCTTTTATCTGACATTCTTTACCAGACAAATGCGGACATTTTGTTGATTTTGATAAATTCAATGTTAAAATACCTTGCCTTTTCAAAATTTTTTTAATAATCTTGCAATACCAATTATTACGAGGATAAATATGACAACAGCCAGAAAAATAATAATGAGAATCTTTATTCCTTCCTGAAATGCATACATTACTACTAAATTGACAGTGATTATTTTTTTGAAATTGTTCATCAAGATAATCACAAATCACATCATAAATATATTCATATTGTTTTTGTTTTTCAAAAATATTACAAGCGTTAGCAAAGCAATCAAAATTAACATCCTGATGGTTGCTGAATTTTACTTTTTTTTGTAGTTTAATAAATTCCGGAAAATTAGCAACAACATTCTTCTTGCCATATTTTTCAACATCAATTATTAAAATATCCTGCTTGTTTTTTTTAATATCTTGCTTTAATTCCTTTTTCATTCAACCTCGCCTTAATTAATAAATTGTAAATACTTTCTTTGTAAGAAAAATACAATCCCATAAATAATTACCATAAAAAGAAGTAGGATCATGATTGTTAAATAAAACTCCTGCCAAATGTTACTATTTATTCCTGATTCACTTAGCATATCATTTAAACGTACATACCAATACAAAGGGGTGAATTGCGCTACTCGCAAAACATTCTCGCCTAATATAAATTGCGGAACAAAAGCGCCTCCTAGAAAAGCTAATGCTAGAGGAACTACCGTTGCTAAACCGTTTTGCACTTCACTACTTTTAACAAAAATACCAATGGCATAAGCAATTGCTAAAGCAACTTGGGCATAAACAAAAGCTTGAATAATCATTAAACTCGCATTTAAAGAAAAAAGCAGATTACCAAAAAATAGATAGGCGACTAAAATAAAAATAAACCATAAGAAAGTAGCAAGCACAATATTGCCCATAATAATTTGTTGATTATACCTTGCCCGACTAATGGGCGCACAAGCAGAACGCATTCTAATATTAATGTCATAATAGCTTCTCATAATAAAAGCGACACTACCAATAATGGCTGCTAAAAGACCATAGCCAACAAAATTAAAGTATACCGTTGTTTTATCTAATGCTGTTATTTCTTCTTCGTCTTTTTGAAAATCAATTGCTACTTCTTCAGCAAGATCTTCCTCTAACAATGCTACTATTTCTGCTGCTTCTAAATCCGTTTGCAAATAAAGACTTGCCAAATTTAAATATTTGTTAACTAATAATCCAATATTAATGGCCGAAACCCGCTCTGGCGATTGTATTATTTGAATTTTTGGTTCCTTACCTTTTTTTAATTGTTCCGAAAAACCTTCTTTAATAACAACCGCAGCAGCTATTTCTGCAAAAAATAACTCATCTTTAATTTCATCTTCTGCCAAATCTTTCAATTGGGCCTTTTCGGATAAAAAATCTACTAAGCCGGCCGCAATTTCACCATCATCATTATTAATAACGGTAATAATTGGCGTCATTGTTTGAAACTCCTCTTGTGGTGGTGTTTGCATTGTAAAAATAACGGTCATAAAAATAGTAATTGCCAAAAATATAAAAATAGTTAAATAGGCATTTCGCAACAATTTAAAATAATTTTTAAACACTATCATATTGTCGCCTCCTAACAAAAACACTAATCACAATTAACAAAACAATTGTAATAAGGCCCATTGTTATTAAATTATAATAATAACGATCCATTGTTTCATAATAATATAAAGCATATAAACTATCAGTAATTAAATTGGCAGGATTAATTTGTGCCAACCAAGGCGCGCCACTTTGCACCCAATGTTTAACATTAACAATTACCATCCCTGATAAAAAGGCCATCATAAAACCAACGGCTGATAAAATATTATCTTTTTTTACCGCATCAAGACGACTACTTAACCCAATTAAAGCACCAATTACAATACCAACTACCCCTCCGAAAACAGCAACTAAATAAACAAAGAATAAATAATCACCAAAATCAATTCCTAATAATAGCATATAGGAAACTAATAAAATCATTGCCATTGATTGAACAAAAACATCTACTGTAATGGAAGGAAAAATTATTTTTATTTTATGAAATGGCACAATAACATGTTTAATGCCGTAAGCACTTAAATTCCCTTCTGTTTCATTAATTGTTTTCATTCCAAAAAAACCACCATAAATTGCCCCTAAAGCAATCAAACTATAAAAACTAACTAACATTATATTATTATCACCTTGCAAATCACGCTCAACAAATTCCTTATCAAGATTTATACCTTCCAATAAAATTTCATTTGCTTTTTGCGGATCTCTTTGCATTAAATTATTTATCGTTGCCGATGCTTGTAAAAAATTATCCAAAACATGTTTGGTAATTGTTTGATCATAACCACTGCGATCAGTTACTAATTTTAACTTTTCATCAATAACAAGATAAGAACTAATACTGCCCGCTAATAATTCTTCTTCGGCTTCTTCCTCTGATAAATATTGCACCGAAAAAATTTCTCGCTCTTCAACTTCTAAATCTTCAAGCAAATATTTGATTTCGTGCTCCTTATTTTCAACAATACCAATTCGAATTGTTCGAAAAACCATCATTTCATCAAAATTACTAAAAGCAAAATTAAACAAGGTTGCCAAAATACAAGGGAATAATAAGGCCCAGAAGAGTAATGTTTTTTCGCGTAATAATCGTTTAAAACGATACTTGAACACATGATAAAACATGCTAATCCCTCAACTCCCGTCCGGTTATTTCTAAAAACACATCATTCAAGGTTGGTTTTTGCAAATTGACGGCATTTGCTTTAATATCTTCTTTTTTTAATAATTCTAATAATTTAGTCATATTTTGATTTTCTTTCGCAAAATAAATTGTTATCTTTTGTGGTTCTACTAAAACATCTTTGACGTTTGGTAATTTTTTTATTTTAGCGATTTTGTTTTCAGCAATTTCATCAAATTCAACTTCTATTTTTTCATCAATTGTTGCTTGCTTTTTCAATTGCTCAACAGTTCCTTCGGCAACACTTTTGCCATGATCAATAATTAATACCCGATCACACAAAAATTCAACCTCTTCCATATAATGAGTTGTATAAATAATAGTTGTTCCTTGTTGATTTAATTTTTTTATTGATTCTAAAATATTATTTCGACTTTGTGGATCAACAGCAACCGTTGGTTCATCTAAAAAGAGTAATTTTGGTTTATGGGCGATGCCACACGCAATATTTAAACGGCGTAATAGACCACCACTAAGTTTCGGTGGTGTAAAAGTTTTATATTTTTCTAATCCGACAACTTTAATCGCCTCGTTAACTAATTTTTTCCGAGTTTCTTTGTTTGCAACATATAATCCACAAAAATAATCAATATTTTCATAAACTGTTAAGGAATCAAAAACAGCCACATTTTGCAAAATAACGCCAATATCCTTTTTTATATCATAAGCATCTGGTTGCATTTGCTTGCCAAAAATTTGTATTTTTCCTTCGTTAATTTTTAACAAACCTAAAATAGAATTAATTGCCGTTGTTTTACCGCTGCCATTCGGTCCTAACAGACCAAAAATTTCACCTTCTTTAACAGAAAAAGAAAATTTATTTAAAGCCGTTAGATTACCATATCTTTTAGTTAAATTTTCTACTTCAATAACCTTGTTCATCAAATCACCTCTTATTTATTATATCATTTTTTTGCAAAAAAATAAGCAATTTTTTTATTGCTTATTAACATATGGTATAAGTGCCATAAATCTTGCTTTTTTTACTTCTTTGGCTATATGTCTTTGATGTTTAGCACATGCACCAGTTGCTCTTCTAGGTAAAATTTTTCCTTTATCAGCACTTATATATTTTTTTATTATTTCAACATCTTTATAATCAACTTCTTTGCCAGTGCACATTTGACAAACTTTTTTCTTTTTTCGATAGAACGCTGCCATAATTCCTCCTTCTAATCAATATCAGCATCATCAAGGGCGATGCTATCTCCCATATTACTGTAAATATCGTCTTGACTTTCTAAATCTTGATTTTCAGCTTGATTTTGCTGAAAATCATAAGGATCTGGTCCTTGACTATTATTTTCTTGCTGTCTTCTTTGCTCTGCTTGCGCTTTAGTTTCTAAAAACTGAATGTTATCAGCAATAACATCAAAAGAATATCTTTTATTGCCGTCTTTATCATTATACGTTCCAGTTTGAATTCGTCCATCAACCGAAACTAAACTACCCTTATCCAAATAATTAGAAACATTTTCGGCTTGTTTTCGCCAAGCGACAATATTAATAAAATCTACTTCGTCACGATTAAATGGTCTTGTAACCGCTAAACCAAATCTAGCCACGGGAACTTCCGCGTTATTAGTATGTCGCAATTCTGGTTTATTAGTTAAACGTCCCACTAAACTTACTCGATTCATTTTTTATCCCTTCTTTCTTTTATTCTCCTTTTCGCGTAATTAAATGACGAATGACATCATCACTAATTGACGCAACACGATCAAACTCGCGAGTTGTTGCATCATCAGTTGCTTCTACTTCAAACAAATGATAAAAACCCGTTTTAAAATTTTTGATTTCATATGCTAATTCTTGACTGCCCTTTTTTTGTGAATTTACTACTTTAGCACTTTTATCAGACAAAATACTTGCGTATTTTTCAATTGCTTGCGCTAATTCTTCTTCACTCAATGTTGGTTTTAAGATTAACATTATTTCATATCGCATTTTTTTCTACACCTCCTTATGGTCTCTTGGCAATTTCTTGCAAGGGGAGTAATTAATACTCGGTTTTGATTATAGCAAACAATTAGTTACTTGTAAAGTTTCAAAAAAAAAAGAAGAAAATCTTCTTATCTTTTGGAAAACTGTGGTGCTTTTCTTGCTTTTTTCAAACCTGGTTTTTTCCGTTCTTTTTTACGGTCATCACGCGTTAAAAATCCTGCTTTTTTTAATAATTTGCGAAAACTTTCTTCACTATCTTCATTAACACTATCATATTCTAACAAAGCACGAGCAATTCCTAATCGAGCAGCACCGGCCTGACCATTAAAGCCGCCACCGCTAACTTTAATATCAAGATTTACTGATTCCGCAGTTTGTGTTAATACGAGGGGCTGTTTTAAATCAAGGACATTTGTTTCATAAGGAAAAAATTCTCGAACATCAACGCCATTAACAGTTATTTTGCCTGTTCCTTTTGTTAACGCTACTTGGGCGATTGATTGTTTTCTTCTGCCAACGCCTTTAAATATCTTTTTCTTCATCTTTGCCTCCTTTATTTAACACATTTATTTCTTTTGGTTGTTGTGCCTGATGAGGATGCTCTTCGCCTTTATAAACGAATAATTTGCGATAGATTTGATTTCCCAAACGATTTTTAGGAAGCATCCCCTTAATCGCTCTTTCAACCATTTCTTGCGGATATTTTTCCTTCATTACTTTTGCTTTTCGCTCTCGCAGTCCTCCTGGATAACCACTATGATTGTAATATATTTTTTTTTCTAATTTGTCACCCGTAAGTTTTATTTTATCAGCATTAACAACAATAACAAAATCACCATTGTCATTATGCGGCGTGAAAGTTTTTTTGTGTTTGCCACGTAAAATTTTTGCTACCGTACTAGCTAATCTTCCTAAAGGTTGATTAGTTGCATCAACTAAAAACCATTCGCGATTGATTGCTTCTTTTGGTTGCATATATGTTTTTTGCATAATATCTTCCTTTCTTCTTATTTTACAGCAGAAATAGTCCCAATATTTCTGTCGCAAATTAGAAAATGTACCAAGTAGCATTGTACTAGATTTAATAACATATGTCAACTATTACAATCATTATTAAAAAAACAAGCATAAACTTGTTTTTTCTATCTTGGATTATATTATGGTCTTATTCAAAATTACCATTAGAATCAAATTTAACAATAAAAGCATAATATTCATCACCATGGTGTTCTGCTAAATCACCATCCGTAGATGATGCAACACCTGCTGCTACGAACCCGCCATCAAGGGTTTGCTTAACATCCCAAAATTCTTCATACGAACTTCCGCCAAATTCTGTATACCACTCGACATTACCAGCAGTATCATATTGAACCAAAACAGCTAAATTATTAGCCTCACCTGCTGCTACGTATTTGCCATCAGTTGTTATATCTAGTCCCTTAAAGCCATCCCAACTATTGCTACCAAAATTTTTATTCCACTCGACATTACCCTCTGAATCATACTTGACGATTATTCCATCAGAATTTCCATTATTTAATCCTGCTAAATCACCATCATTAGAACGAGAGTCTCCTGCAACAATAAAACCACCATCATTTGTTTGTTTTACCGTTCGGAACCGGTCTAGTTCACTACCACCAAAATATTTATTCCAAACCAAATCTCCTGTTGCATCATATTTAACTATCATAGCATTATTCGTTCCTCTTTTTCCGACTGCTACAAATTTACCATCTGTAGTTTGAGTAACATCCCAAAATTCATCCCAACCTGTGCCACCAAAATTCTTGTTCCATTCAACATTACCTTCCGAATCATATTTCACTATTATAGCATCTTTCCCACCATTCAACATTCCTGCCACATCGCCATCATTTGACTGTGATTCTCCAACAACAATATAACCATTGTCACTAGTCTGTGCAACTCCTAAAAATTTGTCAACATTAGAGCCGCCAAACATTTTTACCCAGTCTATATCACCAACAGAATCATATTTTACAATTACAGCATTCGTGTTGCCATCACCAATTCCTTCTAAATGATGATCATCGGAGCGACTACCCCCGACAGCTATATAACCACCATCATTTGTATACTTAACATCCCAAAATTCATCTGGACTAGTTCCCCCGAAATTCTTGTGCCAATCCACACTACCAGTAGAACCATATTTTACTAAAATCCCATCCCGCCAACCACCAATATGAGTTTCTAATACATCACCATCATCAGAACCAGCTTCTCCAGCGGCAATATATCCACCATCACTAGCTATGTCAACAGCAAAGAAATAATCAAAATCTGTTCCACCGAAAGAATTAATAAACGTTATCTCTTCTTCCCCCTCTTCCTCTTCTTCCTCTACAGCAAGCAAACACCGAACCGAATACCCATTGCCCACATGTTCCGGCCAACGATGAACACCCGCTT
>PWLE01000007.1 GCA_003559495.1 Mollicutes bacterium | reverse complement strand
GCATAATTTACTTCTTCACTGGCAACATAATCACTAAAGTTAATCTCTTTTGCGATAACTTCATCATTTAATAAATCAACCATACAATCATTTTCGACAGCTTTTATTATTCCACGAGCACTCGCTTCAAAAGCACCCTTGCGAGCATCACTTATAATATTTAAAATAATAGGCATAATAATTAATAAAATAATTGCTAAAATAACAATTACTGCCAATAATTCAATTAAAGTAAATCCTCTTTTTTTTATATAAAATAATTTTTTCACTACTACACCTCTTATTATTTTATTATATTATATCATAAAAAAAAAGCAATTAAAAAGAGAATTAAAAAATTTACTTCTCTCTTTTTATCTTTGTTTTTTAACTTTATTATTTAGCACCCATGCCACCATCAACTCGATGTAATGTGCCAGTTAAATATTTTGCCTTTTCCGAAGCTAAAAATAATATCGTATCGGCAACTTCTTCATTAGTGGCATAGCGACCTAAAGGAACACCTTGCTCAAAATTACTTTTAACTGATTCGGGATTATCAGGAGCGGCTTTTTTTTCAATATTGCGCATCATATTATTATCAACCGGTCCTGGACATACAGCATTAACTCGCACCCCATAAGGCGCTGATTCAAGAGCAGCTGTTTTAGTAATTCCTAAAACGGCATGTTTCGAAGCAATATATGGTGCTAAACCTGGACTGCCAATAAAGCCGGCCACCGATGCCGTATTAACAACACTCCCCTCTTTCTGCTCATACATAATTGGTAAAATATATTTCAAACCATAATATACTCCCTTAATATTAACATCCAAAACAAAATTCAAATTATCACTTTCCGTATCCACAATCGGCGCTACTTCTCCTTCGACACCAGCATTATTTACAAAAACATCAATTCGCCCAAATTTTTCCTTTGTTGCCATAACATAATCTTTTACTAACTCCTCCTTGCGAACATCACATGCCTTTACTAAATAATCACTTTCTTTTAAATCTAAATTTAAAGCCAATTCTTTTAACCGCGCCATATCTAAATCAACTAAACAAACTTTGGCTCCTCCCGCCACAAATTGACGCGCCACTTCCGCACCTATTCCACCAGTTGCACCAGTAATTATCACTACCTTATCCTGAAAACTCATATAATCCCTCCTTATTCTCTAAACAATATCATATCACAAATTTTATAAAAAATAAATTTTTAATTATAGTTTCTTCAATTCTTTTTCCAAATTCTTTAATTCTTTTTCTTCTTTCAATAATTTTATACGATCTTCTTCAACAACTTCCTTAGGAGCATTGTTAACATACTTGTCATTATCTAACAACTTTTTTCTTCGTTCTACAGAAATTATTAACTTTTCTTTTTCTTGCATTAATTTCTGCTTCTTCCCTGCCTGATCTTGCATCGGATAACATAAAATTACCGCTCCTGACCCAAACGAGATTTCATGTTTTTCTAAATCACTATCATTACAAAACTCACAACGCAACATTTGTTTCAAAACTTCCATATTATCATCAATAATACTCTTGTTTTCAAGCTTATTAATTAATTTAAATCCTTTCGGAATACCAAGTTCCTTCTGCGCATTGCGGATTTTGCTAATAATTTCTTTTAATTCTTCAACTTCACTTATCTCATCAGCAAAACAATATTTTTTATCAGAAACTGGATAAGAAGAAATCATAAGAGAATCATCATTATTTAATTGTTGATATAACTCTTCTGTAATATATGGCATAAAAGGATGCAACATTTTTAAAATATTAGTCAAAACTAAACGCAGAACTTTATCATTTCTATTAACTTTCGAAAATTCAATATACCAATCACAATAGTCACTCCAAATAAAATTATAAAGTTCCATGCCAACAATATTAAACTCATACTTCTCCATATGACGTCGCACTTTACTAACCAAATTATTCATTTTATGTAAAATCCATTTATCGACTTTACTCAAAGCAACATCTTTTTTATCATCTGTCATCAAAACAAAACGAGCGGCATTCCACAATTTATTATTAAAATTCCAACTAGCCATAACCTTATCCTTATCATAACGCAAATCTTGTCCCGGCGCACTATTAGTTGCTAAAAAAAACCTTAACGCATCAGCGCCATATTCTTCAACCACATCCATCGGGTCAACACCATTTCCTAGCGACTTACTCATTTTACGACCTTGTTTATCACGAATTAAACCATGAATTAAAACATCATTAAAAGGGCGTTTGCCAGTAAATTCAACAGAAGTAAAAATCATCCGCGAAACCCAAAAAAAGATAATATCATAACCCGTTACTAAACAATTATTAGGAAAATAACGATCTTCAAAATTATCAGGCCATCCCAAAGTTGAAAAGGGCCATAGAGCGCTTGAAAACCAAGTATCTAAAACATCTGGATCCTGCTCATAACCTTCGCCTGGCTTTTCACTTGCCACTACCATTTCATCCCCTTTATACCAGGCTGGAATACGATGTCCCCACCACAACTGTCTTGAAATACACCAATCATGAACATTTTCCATCCAATGAATTAATATCTTTTCAAATCGAGGGGGCACAAAATTAACTTTTTCATCCGTCTTTTGCATCGCCAAAACCTGTTGTGCTAAAGGCTTCATCTTAACAAACCATTGCTTCGACAAATAAGATTCAACTATTGCATTACTTCGTTCGCTATACCCGATAGCATTTTTAATTTTCTCTACTCGTTCCAACAAATCATTTTCCTTTAAAAACGCAACAACTTTTTCCCGACAAACAAAACGATCTAATCCAGTAAATTCAGCTGCTTTTTCATTCATTGTCCCATCCGGATTTAAACATAAAACCGGATCCATTTTATGCCTTTTGCCAACTTCAAAATCATTAACATCATGTGCCGGTGTTATTTTTAAAACACCCGTTCCAAAATCTTTATCAACATAATCATCAGCAATAATCGGAATTTCTTTATTAACAACAGGTAACAACACTTTTTTACCAATATAAGCTTGATAACGCTCATCATCAGGAGCCACTGCTACTGCAACATCGCCAAACAATGTTTCTGGCCTTGTTGTCGCAACTGTTAAATATTTATCTTCATTAACTAAATAATAACGAATAAAATAAAAATCGCTTTCTTGTTCCTGATAAATAACCTCTTCATTAGATAACGCCGTTTTTGCTACCGGATCCCAATTAATAATATATTCACCACGATAAATTAAACCTTTTTCATACAACTTAAGAAAAACCGTGTGCACTGCCTCACACAAGCCCTCATCTAAAGTAAATCTTTCGCGATCATAATCCAAACTCAAACCTAATTTCGCCCATTGTTGGCGAATATTTTGGGCATACTCTTCTTTCCATTGCCACGCCTTTTCCAGCCAAAGATCACGATCCATCGCACGAGGATTAATACCTTCTGATCGCAATTTAGCATCAACTTTAGCTTGCGTTGCAATTCCAGCATGATCCATCCCCGGTAACCATAAAGCATCAAAACCATCCATTCTTTTATAACGCGTAATTATATCTTGTAAAGTAACATCCCAAGCATGTCCTAAATGTAAATTACCAGTTACATTTGGTGGCGGAATAACAATGCAATAAGGTTGTTTTTTTTCATCCCCCGATTTAAAATAACCAGCCTCTAACCACTTTTCATATTTACCTTTTTCAATTAAACTATGATTATATTTTTTCTCCATCAAAGAAACCTCCTTTTACAAAAAAACACCCCTAATAAGGGCGTTTCAACGCGGTACCACCTTAATTAATAGTAAAACTATTATCTCACAACAATAACGCATTTCTGCGGGACCAAAAGCCCTACTCCCTTGCAACCTTCAATTAAATTCCTTATTAGTTTTCACCAGCCACTAACTCACTTAAAAACAATTTAATTTACTCCTCAAGTTCATCGTTTTTATTTCATTATATCACAAAATTTTTACTATTGATAACGAGCATTATCAATAACATAATTTTGTATTACTTCATTGTGTGATAATGCCCTTTCATAAATTCGGGCCGAATAAAACTTCATATTAGTATAAT
>PWLE01000003.1 GCA_003559495.1 Mollicutes bacterium | reverse complement strand
TTTTAATTACTAATGATGGGGAACTGGCCAATTTATTAATGCAACCCCATAATAAGATTGAAAAACAATATGTTGTAAAAATAGCAGGAAAGTTGACTTTAGAAGATCAAAAGAAATTATGTCAAGGCGTAATTATTGATGAATATTTAACAAAACCCGCCAAAATAAAAAAAGTTCAATATGATAAAAAAAAGAACACAACTATTTTTACATTAATTATTCATGAGGGGCGAAACCAGCAAATAAAAAAAATGATTGAAACAACTGGTAAAAAAGTTTTAAAATTAAAAAGAGAAGCTATCGCCTTTTTAACAATTGATAATCTTCCCTCCGGTCATTATCGGCAGTTAACTTTAAAAGAAATAAAAAAACTGTATAATTTAGTAAAAAACAACATCAATTAAGATGTTGTTTCTTCTCCCCAAACAATGGCATCCGTTGGACAAGCATCAATTGCTTCTTGGACGCGTTCTTCTAGACCCTCGGGTATTTCTTCTAATAAAATTTCCGCTTTATCAGTTATTTTAAAAACTTCTGGTATGATTGCTTCACATTGACCGCAAAAGATACACTGTTCTTCAATAATTTTTACTTTTTTCATGCTATCCTCCTTAAACATAGTATAAAAAAAAAATATCAGAAAAGCAAGCAAAATGTTTTAAAAAAAACGTTATTATGTTATTATATTATTATAATGAGGTGATTTTATGGCGAGTCGCTTAGAAAAGTATCATAAACAAAGCGCAGAAGAAAAAAAACGCAGCGAAAGAAATAAAGAATTATATGAAAATCTTTATGAAGATGCGGAATATACTAATATTGAAAATATTTCGCGCATTGAAAAAACTGATGAGGTAGATTTGCAAAAAATTCGTGAAATGCTAAATCGCCAAGTAAAATCAACCAATCAATTAAGTGAGGATGAACAGATAGAAGAAAATAAAAGTCCAATTGAAGAAGAGATGCCAGAATACGATGTTCGAAAATTTCTTGATGAAGCTAAAAAAAATCGTGAAGACGAAGATGAACGCAAACGTAGCTTAGATAGTTCTTATCATCAAGTATTTAGAAGGGGAAAAAAAGAAGAAGGAAAAGATGATGCGGAAAAATTAAAAGAATTAATTCATACAATTACTAGCACGAAAGTGTTAAAAGATTTAAATGACAAAGAATTGAGTGAAAAATTATTAAATGAGTTGCAAGAAGAGGCTTCGCAAAAAAAAGAAAAAGAAGAAACAACTATAGAGGTTAAAGAAAAACAAGAAGGTATAATACCAAAGGATTCTTTTTATACAAATAGTTTAAAATTTAAAAATGATGATTTTGAAGGAATGGTTGATTTAGAAGAAGCTGTTACTAGCAGCTCAAAATTGATGCGCGTCTTGTTATGTTTTTTATTGATTGGCATGTTAGTAATTAGTCTTTATATTGTAATGGTACTTATTTAACTTTATTTTCGATAATTAATTTGTTATAATTGTAATATAGTAAAAGAGGGATAAAATGAAAGATGAAGAAATTCTAGATTTTGAAGAAGAGTTTATAGAAGAAGAAGTAAATAAGGCAGAAGAAGTTTCATCGAAGGATGAAAAAAGTTTGGATGAGGAAATAATAGAAGAAGAAAAAATTTCTGAGACCCAAGAAAAAATTTCTGAAAAAACGGCTAATTCTTCGCAAAAAAGCAAAGAAGAAATGTTAGAGGATACTTATAATTTGGAAAAAGATCTCGATTTTGCAAAACAAAAAAAAGAAGCAGAAGAAGAAGAATTAGATGATGATCGTAGTGTGATTGTTTTTATTGCTTTTATTTTTATATTTTTAGCTTTATTTGTTATTGCTTTACCATTAATATCGCAAATTTTTCAATAAACAAAGATAAATATTGCTATTAAAAATAGTGATATTTTTTTTTGAAAAGAAATCTATATTTTATTAAATTTTTATGTTATAATTTATTGTAGGTGATTTCATGAAAAAAAATTTAAAACAAATGGATGAAGAAACACGTAATTTTTTAATTGTCGTTATTGCTGTGACTGTGGTTGTCGGTCTTTTCTTTTTGCTAACGACTATTCGTCTAAACCAGCCCTATCAAATATCAGTGCCACCACTGTCAGGAGATAATCAAATACAATTTAATGAAATTTTAATGGGAAGTGTCTTTAATATGCCGGAGGAAGCTTATTTTGTTTTTGTTTATGATGATAAAAATCCGGTTAGTGATATCCATCGTAATTTACTTGCTCAAAATCAAAAAGGATATCGTTTTTATGAGATAAATTTAAATAGTTTTTTTAATAAATCTTTTTATGGCGAAACCACTCAAGTTGAAAAAGATAATTTAGAATTTACTGGTAATACAATTATTTTAATAGAAGATGGCGAGGTCAAAGAAGTTTTACAAACACCAAGTGAAATAATGTCATATTTTGAAGAGTAGGAGGAATTATGAAAAATAAAAACATATTGTTTCAACCATTTACACAAAGACAAATTCAAGAAATAATTTTAGTATTTCTTTTATTAATAGCAACAGCTGTTATTAGTATTTTTTCGGCATATCTTTTTTATACTATAAAAACAGAACAGGAAATAGAAAAAGAGATAACTTATTCGGGAGAATTAGAAGAATTTTTTGATTTATATCAAAAAATGACAGAAGAACATTATATTGATGTTGACCCAAATATTTTAATTAAAGGTGCTATTAAAGGAATGTTAGAAGCCTTTGAAGATGAATATACCACGTATATTGATGATTATGATAATTATCAGTTTCAACAAAGAATGCAAGGACAGTATCGTGGCATCGGGATTGGATTATATAACAATGTAGATGAAGAAATTGAAGTAACGGCTGTTTTTCCAGACAGTCCTGCTGAACGTGCTGGAGTTGAAATTGGTGATATAATCGTTGCTATTGATGAACAAGATTTAACCGAAAAAGATACCCAGTTTTTAGTTGAGTATATTCGTGATTCCGAAGTTGATGAAGTAGATATGACATTTTTGCGTGATGGTAAGGAAGTGAATTTAAAAGTTGAAGTTGATACCGTAATTTTATCATCAGTAGAAAGTGAGATAATTGAAAAAGATAATACTAAAATGGGATATTTAAAAATTTCTCGCTTTGCTATTAATACTTACCAACAAGTTCAAGAGCATTTAGAAACATTAGAAGAGGAAATGGATGGGTTAATTATAGACCTGCGCCATAATACAGGAGGGTATTTATCGACAACAAGACGGATTATTTCCACTTTTTTAGATAGTTCGCATGTAATTTTCCGCACGGAAGAACAAGGCGAGGAAAAAGTTTTTTATTCCACTGGCAATGAAACAAAGGAATATCCAATTATTATATTAGGAAATAGTTATTCGGCATCGGCATCAGAAATTTTAATTGCTGCTTTACAAGAATCATATGGTGCTATTTTTGTGGGGACGAAAACATATGGTAAAGGAACAGTTCAAGAAATGGTAGATTTAGAAAATGATGATGCATTGCGGTTTACGGCGCGTATTTGGTTAACGCCTGATGGAACTTGGATTGATGGCGAAGGAGTAATACCAGATTATGAAGTAGAACAAGCTGCTGAATATTTATTAACGCTCGAACGTGATGATGATGCGCAATTTCAAAAAGAAATTGAAGTTTTGCTAAATAAATTAAATTAAAAAAAACGCTAATTTTAAAAAAATAAAAAAAAGACTTGACTTCTTAATATAGGTTTGATATGTTTAACTTGCTTCAAAAATGCTGAAAAAAGCAAATTTCTATTCAAAATGTCAACTAAATAGTATAAAAACAAAGATTTTAGTTGACTTTATTATTTGTTTTTTGGTATAGTGGGAGTGCTCCCCAAAAAATCACTTTTAAAAAAAATGATTTTTTGTTGGGAAAATGTTGACTTGTGACAAGCATTTTGTTATATTAACGATGTTTGAAAACAAGAACGATCTTTGAAAACTGAGCAAAACGTTAATTCAATTTTGCTAGGCAAACTAAAACAAGTAATTATTTCTTGTGGAGAGTTTGATCCTGGCTCAGGATGAACGCTGGCGGCATGCCTAAGACATGCAAGTCGAACGAAGTGTTTCAATGATTTTCTTACGCTTGCGTGAGAAATGATTTGAGTTTGCACTTAGTGGCAGACGGGTGAGTAACACGTGGGTAACCTACCTTTTTGTCTGGGATAGCAATTAGAAATGATTGGTAATACCGGATAATACATAATTAGATAACTAGTTATGTTAAAAGGGGCTTCGGCCTCGCATTAAGATGGGCCCGCGGTGTATTAGCTAGTTGGTGGGGTAATGGCCTACCAAGGCAACGATGCATAGCCGAGCTGAGAGGCTGATCGGCCACACTGGGACTGAGACACGGCCCAGACTCCTACGGGAGACAGCAGTTAGGAATATTCGTCAATGGG
>PWLE01000018.1 GCA_003559495.1 Mollicutes bacterium | reverse complement strand
TCGGAACCTATAAATGTTTTAGTAACTTCCGGAAGATTTGTAGAAAAAATATCCCGGGGCCCAGGGTATAGATTTGTTGAGAGCAGTCGCCGTAATGTGTTTGGAGCCGGATGATTGACAACCCAGGACTGAATAATGTGCACTCTGGGTCGTAATGAACGAATGAAATTTTCATTTTGAGCATCAAAATGTGCATGGTGATTCGTAACATTCACCTCCACCGGCCCCACAGATTTTCCAATCGGGGTTTCAATATCGTGCCAGTGAGGGGAACCGGGAGGAGGCACACCCACGAGGTCTCCGCCCGTAAAGTAATCAAACTTTCCGTATGACAACCTGATCGCCAGGCTACACATATTTTCTGTTGGATAATCTTGTTCATCCAGTGTTTCCAAATCCGGGAAATGACTTCTGACATTATTAGCAGTTCCGGTCCAAACCTTTCCATTAGCAGCAATATTCCGAATTTCAAATTCGGGATATTTATCAGGTTTATTCACGAGAATGATCTGATCATTAACTCCCGCTTTAAACTGTTTTACTACTAAATTTTGGTTATCAATGTGCCATGCTAAAAATTGGCGGTAGTTTTTCATTGTTTCATTTTCTAGTGAAATCGGCCAGTTATAGTCCGGCCAGGCCCGATCGAATATTCTACCAATTGGAATTCTTTCTCCAACATCAGTAACTCCGGATAATCTATAGGATTCGGTTTTTGATACCGGCATTCCCTCAAAAACACCTCCCATATGGTCGGAGTGAAAATGAGACAATAAAACATAATCCAATTTGATCTCTTCCCACTCCTGGAGCATATGTTCAATGTATCGCGTGATCCATTCACCCGGGCTTCGGGTATTGTTCGGTTTTGGAATCATTTCTCTTGCACCACCGGGAGGCCTGGTATGTGCCCCTGCATCAAATAGCATTGTAGTACCATCTGGTAAGATGAAAAAAGCGGCATCACCACTACCGGTATTAATATGGTGAATATCCAAATAACCCTCAGTCCACAAATCTAATGATTCACCTGACTGTTGTGCCAAACCCAACGACGTACACAGGCATAGAAAACCTATTAGAAGAACATACAGATTAATATTTATCTTGTTCAGCAAGTGAATTAAATAGCTAAAAACAAAAATTTGATGAAGGTCCGGCATGTATCATTTGCTCTATACCTGAACGTATGATAAATCCCGGACCTGAAAAAAATGAAAGACGTTTTCCTTACTCGTCAGTACCCGGGATTTTGTGACAGTGCTGGATTTACATCTATTGCATCCTGAGGTATCGGAAACAATATTTTATCCTCTGCAAAATTAAATCCTTTACTTTGAAGTACCTCAATAGCTCTGCCCGTTCTGACAAGATCGAACATTCGATGCATTTCATGCGAGAGTTCAACCCTTCTTTCATGCTCAATTGCTAATTCCAAAGTTGGATATAGATCCGAAGGATAATCATCAGAACCAAAATGCGGTAAACCTGCACGATCCCTGACCATATTCAGGAATTGCGGATCTTCTGTAACCTCTGCATACATCAACAAAATGTCGGCGTATCGAATTATTGCAAAATTTTGTCCTGGATTCGACCAATTCGGATCGAAAAATTTAAAAGTAAATGGGTGCTCCACAAATTCGCCCGTTGCGGGGCTGTCATAGCCCATTTTTATACTTATATCAAGTCTTGGATCACCTTCTTCAAACGCTTCTATTATATCAGTTGAAGGAGTATTGACTCCATCACCACGAAAATTTGCTCCGGGAACACCCGGTAACGTGAATGCATGGTGAAATGGCATATATCTCTGCTGATGATTTGAATTAAATGCATTCACACCAGCCATATATTGCGCTTCAAGAATTGATGAATTACTATTTTTCGTATCAGGTAAAAACAAATATTCAAAATCGTTTACATCTACAACACCATCTCCATTAGCATCCAGCGAAAACTGACCACTTTGGATTATTAATTCTAATTCTGACTGTGCAGCAGAATGATCTCCTTGGGTCAAATATATTTTCGCAAGTATTGCCGCTGCTGCATATCGTGTTATTCGCCCAACATCTTCTCCAGAATAATTTGCAGGTAAAACACTTTTTGCGAAAGTTAAATCAGCAATTAATTGATTATAAATCACATCCGGGTCTTCACGCAAGTAATCATAAGCTTCCACAGGTGAGATTCTTTCAACAATTAATGGCACAGCACCAAAAGCACGAACCAAATTGAAATAGGCCAGTGAACGTACCGTTATCGCTTCTCCTATCCATCTCGACTTTAATTGTTCATTGATTTCGACATTGGTATTTTCAATGACATTAATTACACTATTGGTCACGAATATAGAACTGTATGTATTATTCCATGCACTCTCAATTCTCGAGTTTTCGGGTCTTTGGATATAACCTGAAATTGCTTCATCCACAGGATCACCAGCCGTTTGAAAGATAAACGTTGTGTTATCAGAGTATAACTCTCCATATAAATCAGCTACGCTACCAGCAGAAGCAATCGTTCCGCCCAATTCTCTGTAAACTGCATTAACTGCTTGCTCTATTTCTGTTTGAGTATTATAGAAGTTTGCTTCAGTTATCTGATCTGGTGGGCTAAGCTGAAGGTGCTTAGCCTCATCACAAGCTGTTGATAACAAGAACAAAATTACGACAAAATAAATTTTTGAAAGCTTCATGAGGTTTATTTTTTGAATTTCGTATTTAACTTGATTTTTTAAAATTGCAGATTAAAACCAAGGGAAAATGTTTTTGCAGAAGGATATGGAGAATGCTGAGAGCCAATAATTGAGCTATCTGCACTACCATCGAAGTTTTCTGGATCAATGGTTGTGGTTGATTGAATTGTAAATAAATTCGTCGCATTTAAATAAACACGAGCATTTCTCAATCCAAATCTGCTCGACAGCTCTGCTGGCAATGAATAACCGAAAGTCAAATCTTTCAATCTGGTAAAGGTACCATCAAGTACCCAATAGCTTGAGGATTCTCTCTCTAGTGTCTGTGCGACATCTACAGTCAAAGCATGTACATACCCATCCCCGGGCTCTTCCAGCGATCTCCAGCGGTTGTTAGCTTCTCTTAAATAATTTCGTCCTTCATGGTAAAACATTGAACGCCTCCAATTTGCATCATAAATTTCTCCACCAACATTACCGTGAATTAAAAAACTTAAATCAAAGCTTTTGTATTGGAAGGAATGTGTCATAGCCCATGTAAAATCTGGCTCAGGGTTTCCAATGATTGTCCTGTCATCCGAAGTAATTCTTCCGTCACCATTCACATCCCTATACATTCCCATGCCTGGATGCACTTCAAACGGATATTCTACACCATGAGCATCAATTTCCTCTTGATTGCGATATGCACCAATGTAGTCATATCCGAAAAAGCTGAATGGAGTTTCCCCAACCTGGTTAATAATGTCCATATTATTACTACTAAATGTCACCGGAGCATCATCAGGCCCTAACTGAGTAACAACTGCCCGATTTCTTGCAAAAATTACCTGAGTTGACCAAAAGAAATTTGAAGTAGTGATATTACGTGAAGTCAAGCTCAACTCCATTCCGTTGTTTCTTACTGCTCCTATATTTCTAATTTGTGATGTAAATCCAGACGTTGAAGGAATTGGAACATTCAATAGTAATCCATCTGAATCAGATCGATAATAATCTCCCTCCAATAAAATCCTGTCCTCAAAAAGACCGAGATTCACTCCCAGATTTAACTGCTTAGTTCGTTCCCATCGTAAATCCGGATTTTGAACACTGGAAGGGTGATAAGATGTAAATAAATTATTACCTATAGCAGCCCTATTCTGAGACATTGAACTAATCCAGCTATAATTTCCGATGCTGTCATTACCGGTAAAACCATAACTGCTTCGAATTGTCAATTCACTTAACAAATTCAATGGGTCCATAAATGATTCATCGCTTATCCTCCAGCCAACTGAAAAAGCAGGAAAATTACCCCATTTATTTTCCGGGCCAAACCGTGACGAACCATCTCTGCGAAATGATACAGAAGCAAGATATCTGCCTTTAAAATTGTAATTTATTCTACCTAGCAACGATATAAGAGCATTTTCATTCACACTATCATTTGCATTATGAATTGTATTTCCAGCACCTAAATAAGGTAAGATATCAGTATCATAATCTCGCCTTTCACCATATAGCTGATAATATTCTCTCTTATTAAATTCATAACCTGCTACTATATCAATGTTATGGTCCTGCCAATTTTCATTATACATTAGAATGTTTTCCCAAGTATAATTTAATGTTCGATTCATCCAGCTCCTGTGACGGGCTTGCCTTCGAACACCTGGAGCAATCCTTGTATCTGCTTGCTCAAAATAAATCCGATCATTTCTGCTATAAAATGTACTGAATGAACTACGAAAAGCTAATCCTGATAAAAACTCAACTTCTGCGAAAGCATTTCCTGTAACATCAAACCCGTCACGATCATCG
>PWLE01000015.1 GCA_003559495.1 Mollicutes bacterium | reverse complement strand
CATAATTTCTTTTGATCTTCTAAAGTCAACTTTCCTGCTATTTTTACAACATATTGTTTTTCAATCTTATTATGGGGTTGCATTAATAAATTGGCCAGTTCCCCATCATTAGTAATTAAAATAAGCCCCGTAGTATGATAATCAAGTCTTCCCACGGGATATAACCTTTTTTCGCTTGGGATTAATTCCATCACCGTTTTTCGTCCTTTTTCATCTGAAACACTTGTAATAACCCCTCGTGGTTTATTCAATAAATAATATTCGCGGTCTTCGCCTTCTAATAAAAACCCGTTAATCATAATTTCATCTGCTTCATTAATCATTGCGGGGAGTTGGATTATTTTTTTTCCATTTACAAAAACGCTCCCTGCTTTTATTAATTCCTCTGCTTTGCGCCGTGCGCAATAGCCCCGCCTTGCGATTACCTTTGCTAATCTTTCCATCTTATCACCTGCTTTTTATATTATATCATATAAAAAAAATTTTCTTCATTTACTTTAAATATTCCTAGTGTTATAATTCATATAAAGGTGATATATATGATTTTAATTAATTTAACCATTTTTATTGCACGAATTCTTGATGTCTCACTAGGAACAATTCGAACGATTCTATTAGTTAAGGGGCGGAAGGGATCAGCAAGTCTGGTTGCTTTTGTCGAAATTACCATTTGGTTTTTTATTGTTCGCGAAGCCCTAACTTTAGCAGGCGAGCATCCTTGGATAGTTGTGGCATATGCCGGAGGTTTTACAGCCGGTACTTATATTGGTTCTTTTATTTCGGAAAAATATATTTCTGGCACTTTAAATGTACAAGTAATTAGTGCTAAAAGCGAGTCGTTAATTCGTGCTATTCGTGATAATAATTTTGCAGTTTCGGCGGTTGATGTTAAAGGTTTAGAAAAAGATGTAAAAAGAGTAATGCTTTTTATTGAAATTAATAAAAAAGATTTAAGTTGTTTAAGAAAAATTATTAAAGACATCGATGAAAAAGCCTTTGTAATTGTTAATGAATCAAAGTTAGTTCAAAATGGTTATTTTCAAAGACGAATATGATTGTTTTTTTTAGTAGCTTTTGCTATAATGAACAAGTGGTGGGGCTATAGCCAAACGGTAAGGCAAGGGACTGCAACTCCCTGATTGTCGGTTCAAATCCGGTTAGCCCCTCCAAAATTTTTATTGCTTATCCTTTATACAATATGATAAAATAAAACTGTGCAGATGTGGTTCAATGGTAGAATATCGCCTTGCCAAGGCGAAGACGCGAGTTCGATTCTCGTCATCTGCTCCAAAAAAAGTAAAACAACCTAATTATGGTTGTTTTTTCAATTTCTTTATTTTCTCTTGATGATTTAAACTAATATTCATTTGATCCGTTAAATCATAATCAATAATTTCACGGTAAAATTCTACGCCCCGATTGGAAAAATACAAAACTACATCAGCTATTGCCATTTTTTGTAAATTATCACAGTTCTCCAAATAAGGTTTAACTAAAGCAATATCATCTTCAATCTTTAATTGTTCTAAGACAGTTAAAGCCAATTGCAAGTTTTCAAAATGAAATTTACAATCTCCTAATTTATCAATTAAATATTGCCAATCTGCCTGATCTTCTTCTTCAATAATATTATATCCTTCAGTCAATAATGTTTTTCTATCACATTTATTTTCATCTAATACATTTACTAAATTTTTCATTTTGCCCCCTCGAAAATTAAAATTTAGAATAGCATCATTAATTTAAATTGTCAATTATTTTTCTTTTTTTTTAAACTCTGCCACTGTATTATTACAAAAATCTTGGCCTTTAAAAATATTTAACATTTCGTTTTTAAAATACCCAAGCATTTCACTTTTCTGTTCTTCGTCTAACCTAGAAAAACGAATTTCTGCTAATAAATCTACTGTTTCCCTAATCTTTTCCTCTAGTCTCGTATGCATTTCATGATATTCATTCATATTGTTTTTTCCCCCTAAAAATTATATTTCAAATATATATATTATATTATTATAAACAATAGAAAATTCTCCTTTTTCCCTATCTGGTTGTTCATAAAACATAATCGGAATACTTAACTCAGATTCTAAATCAGTCATTTCATTAAAATTCTTAACTTCAATTACTGATAAACCTTCCTTGTTAACTGGTGTAACAATTTCAATAATAATCTCACCAAATTCTTTTAATATTTTATCGCGAGTAATCATATAATCTGATTTTTGATTTAAATCAAATATTTTATTAAACAAAACTATAAACGCAAATACTGTACATACTAATAACAAAAAGCCTATTTGCGTTAATTCTATATCAGGTTCTACCTCAATTTCAATGGTTTTGAAAACATCAATTTTTTCTGATACTTGTTCATCTTTTTCAATTGAAAAAGCTGTTCTATTAACTGGTACATTTATTTTATAAACTTGCGTTTCTGTTATTTTTTCGTTTTGATATTCACCTGCAAATGAAACTTCAAAATAAACATCAAAATAAGCTAAAATAGGTAATTGCAATTGTTGATGAAACAAAAGCGCCTGTTGATTAAAAGTGTGATATTGCACATTAATACTTTCTGCTATTTCTGCTCTTTCACCACTTGATTTAAAACTTTGATCTAATTTAATAGGATATTTTTTATGCCAAAGACGATTATTAGTTGCTTCACCAGGACGGTATTCTATTGTTAATATCGCATAAATATCATAAGTATATTCTTTAGTTATTTTATTATTACCAACAAACGAGTAATCCAAATCAATTGCAATGTAATCTACCAGTTCCGCAATATAAGTTTCATTTTCCCCTAAAAACTCTTCATCAATATAACTATTGTCTTTTAAATAGACTACATAGCTACTATCCATTGAAACGACATAAGAAAAAATTAGTTCTTCTTCTTCTTTAGGCGATAATATTGCTGAACCTTTAACAATCGAGAAGACACTTATTGCTAACGCTAATAAAATAAATAATAATAATACAAATTTTAAACTACCTTTAATTCCAGGATTTTCCGTACTCATCATTATACCTCTTTTAATACTCCACGTTTGGCGTTGATTTAGCAAATGTCTCGCTTAACCACACCGAAGGATAACCTATTAATGGTACCCTAGCAACAATTTTTCCTTTAATTTGACGAAAGTAAACAAACTCTATATCAGGCGTGTTATTACGATCTCCCTGAGTTTGAAAATAAACTGTTGAACCATCTTCATAAACTTCAACAATACGATGGATTACATACGTACCATCTAATACATAACTAATTATATCACCTTTTTGCAAATTTTGTATTTCCTAAATATCTAATTTTCTAACAACTACTACATCGCCTCGCAAAATATTAGGATACATACTATTTGACATAATCCCTAACGGAAAATATTTAAAGAAACCGGCAACAAAACTGGCTAGCAAAAGCACAAATATCATTGTTATCAAAACATATTTTGGCTTTTTTTTGCGAAATTTATTTCGGGATAAACGCATTGTTTTTTGAATATGCAAATTATTAACCGCCACAAAAACACCAACAGCAATTAACATTTCTTTTAATGCCGTAAAAAACCAATCGTATTTTGGAAAAATTGGTAACAAAATACTTGTTAATGAAAATAACCCTAAATACATTGCAGCAGTTAAAAAACCACTAGTTACTATTAAATACGTTATTAAAACATTACGAACTAAAATAGGAATAAAAATCAAAAAGAAATTTGTGAACCAACTTACTGCTTCGGTTGATTGTTGAAAAAACAAATAAGTATTAATATCTAAAGCCATAAACATTATTGTAATCACAGCATAATTAATGAATTGTTTCTTACCTAAATTTATCAAAGCTGTTCGATAATATATTTTAATCATATCAATTAAAAATATATATATTAAATTTCTAGTAATACCACTAAAGCTTAAACTGTATGGCGAATGAGCATAACCTAATATTAAGCCACTTAAAAAATATAAAATTAAACCAATTACGACCACAATAAAAACAGTTTGAATTCTTTCTTTACGTCCCTTAACTCGCTGTTGTTCATTCCAAGTGAAAACAATTACAATTGCTCCTAGTAAAAACCATAAAATAGCATTAATATTGCGACCATAAAACAAAATATTGTCCGTTAAAAAATAATATAAAATTAAACCTAATTTTAATGATATTAATGTAATTAAAATTAAATATTTATTTTTCATACTAATCACCATTCCGCATAAAGATTCGACAATGATGGTTCATAAGTAGAATTACGATGTACTGATAGTTGAAAACCATAACTAACATTTCCATTAGCGGCAATAGTTGAATTCCAACCAGCATGCGCAACCGCATAATATGTTCCCTCATCAATATAGTTTGCATCCCACATCGATTCCATAATACCGCCATCTGGTTTAGACATATCTAATGACCAATTTGAAACAGCCGCATCATTATTGTTATAAACTGTTACATCATAATTATAATAACGTCGACTTCCTGATATCCATGTACTGGATAAAGTTGCCACAGCATCCATATT
>PWLE01000004.1 GCA_003559495.1 Mollicutes bacterium | reverse complement strand
TTGTTGATCAGAACCTCCAAGTGTCTTTCATGCGTATTTATTGTAACCGGAGGTCTCCATGATATATTTTCAATTGAACTCAGGGTTTCTTTAACGACCTTTTCTTTTGCATGCTTAGGTGCTAGCTTTTTCTTTTTAAATCTTCTATTGGGTTTTCTTTTTACAGGGCGTTTATTTTCCAGTTCTAATTCTAATTGGTGATGCTGTTCTTCTATTTTACTTTGTCTGACATACTCTTCATCAATCTCGAATGGATCAGGACAACATTGAGAGCATCCGCATCCGTCCAGATATTTAATAGGATAATATCCTTTATGTATTAAGTACTCACGGTCTTTACTATCAAGAACTCCTTTTTCAAAAAGATAATTTACTATGTCAAAAACAACTTGCATCTGTATAAAATTTAATTAACCAGGTCAATCGGCAGACAGTTTCATGAAAACAGTTATTTACCTATGTTTTCTGATATCTATCTATGTTTTTTTTAAAGTAATGTATTTGTTGATTTTTGCACCTGAAAATCAGAAGCTTCAAACTGAGACACACAATTATTAAGGAAGATAGTTATTCCGGGTTAATCTGATTTCTTTCCATAAAAATAACACGACCATAAGGAGGATTAAAAAAAGTATTTTGTGGTTCCGTAATTACCCATAACACATTGTAAGGCATTGGTTCGGCAGGATAGCCAATATGCCCATCAGTTATGACAATTACCTGTTCCACCTGCTCATCTTTTGCAAGATGCAACATGCCATTTGTCATATCACTACCTCCAAGACCTTTTACCTGGAATAATCTGAGCTGATCCGGGGTGTACCATTGATCTTCTGTTACTTCTACATCGCACTGTATTACATGTATTTCAGGAACCATTAAAGCTTCGCAAAAGGATGCAATAACACCAAGCACTTCACTGATATCCGAATCCATGGATCCACTGGTATCCAAAACTATATGCAGGGTATAACCTTCCCGTCTAAAGCCTGGCAAAACAATATCACGATACTGTCCTCTTCTGCTGGGCCGCGCATAAGTCCGTCCGGTTCTTGCAGTATGCTCCAGCCATGTTTGGAGCGCCACTTCCCAGGGCGGTTTGTGCATGGACTGTATGGCTCCATAAACAGATGAGCCGGAACCTGCTCCATACCCCCTTAGGTTCTGATAATCCTGTTCAATGACATCAAATATCACTTTTCTGCTGAGAGCTTTGCTGATTTCATTTTTTATGGTTTTTTCTTTATCTTTCAAGGAGTCACTGCTTAATACCGGATAAAGTTTCTTCTCGAGTTCATTGGTGAGAACATCCGTAGGGATCTCAATGTGGGTAGCTTTTTTACCCTCTTCTTTTTCTGTTGTCTTTTCCCTGACAAGATCTTTTAACTTTTCGGCAAAGGGTCTGTTCGCTTTATCGTGCTTCCCTTCATCGCCATAAGGCTTGGAAGACCAGGGTTTTCTAAAAATAGATTTTTTCAACTCTCCTTTCTCCAAAGCATCTTTAATAAATTTCATTAGCTCTTCGGCTGACTTTCCCTTAATGCTATAATGCCAACCATATTCTTTTCTCCAGTCAAGTCCGTTGGCAGGAACTTCATCAATACCAAAAACTTCTTTAAGCATATCATTGATGATGAAGTCGTGGGTGATATTGAAAAGTTGCTGATCTTCTTTTCTTGTTCTTTCATGGCTTTGCAATGCCAGGTGCATGATCTCATGGGCTATTACAAAGGCAGCATCATTGATCTTTAATTCAAGGAGCCATTCAGGATTAAAGTATAGGGTACCTGTTGCGGATATCGCTGCAGTTTCAATCTGATGGGTTTCTGTCAGCACGAGATTGTCTGTAAGGCTCGACAACCATGGAATGTTGATCCTTACAATATGCAATGCCTTTTGGGCATGCTCCAGTGCTTCTGTGTTCTTCATCATACTAATCCTGTTATTTCTGCCAGGGTTTCAAACAAAGCTTCGTCTGCACCCAACTCCCCCCAACTCCTCACATCACCAGCAAGCATTGCAAATCTCTGCTCCTGGGGTAAGCGCAATAAGAAGTCATTCAGTCTTTCCTCATCAATTTTTATCTCACCTGTTAATAGTTTTGATTTTATCAGGTGGAGCAGAAACCATAAGGGTGCATGATCTTTGGGTAACTTATCCGGTTCTTTCACATAGACTTCCAACGGTAGCAGATTCTCCACATCCGTATCGTTGAGTGCTGAAAAAATAGCTGCATCAGCAGCAGAAACCCTTCCAAAGCTAAGTGTTCTAAGAATCTTTTCATTGAGAATTCCGGTTTTTTCTGCCAGACTGATGGCTTGCGATAATGATGCCCATGCCCTGGGAGTAGAAAAAGGAACAGGTTCTCCGGGTACTTTTCGCATCAAAGCATCAGGCAAAAAGGCAATAAAAGAGAGTATTTCTTTTCGTACGTTATTTTTTTGTGCCCACACCAACCATTGTTTTACATCAGCACGTACATTGATAATAAAAGTACGATTGATCAGTGCACTGCTCATTTGTCTAACCAGTGCGCGGTCTTCATGCCTGTTGCCGGCAGCAACTACCCACGTACCTTCAGGTAATTGATGTTCTCCCAAACGACGCTCAAGAAGCAAGGAGTACAAAGCTTTTTGCACATCGGGTGCTGCCGCAGGAAATTCGTCCAGGAACAAACAAAAGGGCTTGGGATTTTCGGGCAATAAGATCCGTGGAGGACAGAAAACCGAACGTTCGTTAATTATTTTTGGGATACCACTTACATCTTCGGGAGCAATTTGTGTACCTAGTAATGATCGCACTTCAAGCCCTTCTTCTGCAGCTGCCTCTCTTACTATATCAGATTTACCTACCCCGGGAGCCGACAGCAAAAGGATACTTTCTTTATGCGCCATTGACTTAATAAGAGACTTAGCTTGCTTTAGCGTTACTGTTTCCATGTTATTTATCGTTTATTCCAAAAAATAGTTATTGGCTTCAAAACTATTCATTAAACAACTTTCAAAATCTATCTTTAAACTCGGGTGTCGTATCCCTTTACCTGGCTACCATTATGAATGAGAAAGCTTACACCTTTGCTTGTGTAAGCCTCCCGGTTAAAAACACCCTGCACCACATACATAATGATAAAATGGTTTCCTTTGCCTATGATGCCCAGATAGGGATCCGGCTTTTTTCATGCCTAAAAGATTTGAGCAGATAGTTCCTGAATAAAGGCCAGGATGGAGTCGTATTTGAATTTTCCTTTTTTGTAAAAGCATTTGGAGTTAATTCCCATGGTAAACATCTGGTAACCACAACCAATGTCCATACCCACAAATGAAGGGTTGAGAGTTTTGTTGTTTTTAATAATGGTAGTTGTTCCCACGGGTAGGGTAGAGGCCTCCGTAAAGTCTGACAATAGAGCCACAGGTTCAATTACCTCATAACTCATCAGCATATTGTTCAAGGTGTTTAAGGCACCGGAAGTGTAGCTGCTTTTCTTTAGTTTAGCTGTAAGAAAGTTTTTTAGTGTGAGCATGATATCATTGTGAAGAGCTTTTTAACCATTCAACAATCAGGTTGATATTTTTCTTTTCAATATAAGAAAGTTTGTCGGTTAAACTTTCAGGAACAAACAGGTATGATCTTAAACTCCAGAATAATTCTTTCAAAAATAGCGAATCAATTACATATCCATTGCAGGTGAATATTTCGAAGGCAATAGTTTTTAACTCGCATTCAGAATAGCTCAGAAGCTCCGGTTCATTAAGCAATCTATGAGAAGCAAATTCATATCTTCTATCAGTTGAATCATCTATTATCGATGGCGTAAAATGCTGAAAAGAACCATCATGGTCTATACATAAATACCTGTGCAGTGTATCAGCAGATGACATACTTTTTCTCTTAACCAGATTATTGGTAATAAAACTGTATGTATTGTATTCCCCATTTACACTATTCTTATTGTAGGCAAGGGTTGCGCGCGAAATATGTTCTTTGTAGAAACTGAATGTTACTAAAAACTCTTCACTTTCTATAGGGGTCCTGAAAGAGAAAACCAACCCAAGAATGGAATCATTTACGTAATGAATTTTGACAAAGTCAGTGGCTGTCCAGAAAAAACCACCTCCGTCAGGTGGTTCCGGGAAAAACCCTGTGTATTTTTCAACAAGTTCTTCTGATATTTCTTGATTGTTTTTTGCAAGCTTAACCAGATGATTGAACTCATCAATATTTTTCAAGTGGTTCTGCCCATAAACGGTGTTAATGCATACCAGCATTAAAATTAAAAGATGGAGTTTCATGGTCATATTATTTAGTTGAAGAAAGCTTTTCTGATATAGGAACTGACAAAAAATAATTAAGGGCTTTATAAAGAGTGATTCTATGGAAATTTTTTTATAATAAATCACATATCCTAAACCATTATCTCCTCAAGACCAACTTAACCCATTGTGCAGATATATCATTTTTTTTCTACACTGCGATTTTACTGTGCCTTTTGCTTGTCACGCAGTTTCAATGTTAATTTTATCCCCCATGAGAGATAT
>PWLE01000036.1 GCA_003559495.1 Mollicutes bacterium | reverse complement strand
TCGTGATCGGGCTTTTTTACGGCGTTTTGAAAAAATTGATGTTTTAGAACCTGATCAAGCCACAACAACACAAATTTTATTTGAAAGTCTTCCGAAAATTGAAAAACAAACAGGCATTAAGTTTAAATATAGAGATTATGTGGCGCAACAATTAATGGCATCAATTGTAGATGCCACTTCTGAATTTAAACGGATATATGGTTTAGCGGCAATGTATCCAGATGTTGCTTTTTCTGTTTTAGGCCAAGCTTTCTCGCAAGCTTTATTTGAAAATAAAACTGAAGTGGAATTAATAGATGTTTATAATGCCATTAAAACTAGCAAACGTTTATATCCGGATAGTATTGTAAAAGAATTAGCGGCTTTCCGAGAAAAGTTTGCTAAGCAAGCTGATAAGGATAGCGTTCATCTTCCCGAGGTAACAATTGATGATGTTGAAGAGATTCAGGAATATTAGGGTGATAAAATGATAAAAAATTATATAATTTTACTACTTGTTTCCATATTATTTATTTTTCTTACTTGGTGGTTAATTAGTCAATATGCTCAGTCAAAAGAAGAACAAACATTTTTCTTGCAACATGAAATTGCTGAGATTAAAGCTACCAATTTGGAAAATTACTTATTGGAAACACCAAATACCATTATTTTATTAATTTTTGATAGTGAAGAAGAATTATTAACTGAATTGGCAATGTTTTTGTCTGAGCATAACATTGTTCAAAACACGGTTTATTTAGATTTAAATAAAGTGACAGAAGAAGACATAACAAGAATAGAAGATAACTTGCAAGTTTCTTTTGCAATAATTGAGAATCAGAATTTAATTTTAGTGATAGATGATTTTGTGATAGTCGATAAAACAAACATTACTGATGATGAGGTTAAATTACTCACTTTTTTTAAAAAATGGAATTATATTGATGATTAATATTGTTTTATGTCAGCCCGAAATTCCTCAAAACACCGGCAATATTATGCGGACTTGTATTGCTATTCACGCTAAATTACATTTAATTAAGCCATTGGGATTTTCACTTGATAAGACGGATGTAAAAAGAAGTGCCGCTAATTATTTAGAAAAGTTAAATTATGCAGTTTATGATTCAATGGCAGAATTTGTTTCAAAAAACAAAGGAGATTATTTTTATTTAACGCGGTATGCGACAAAAAGTTATCATGAAATTGATTTTTTGCAAAAGAAAAATATATTTTTAATATTTGGTAGTGAAAGCAAGGGAATTGCTAAAGAAATTTTAAAAGCAAACGTTGAACAATGCTTTCGCATTCCTACAACGGCAAATGTAAGGTCTTTAAACTTAGCTAATGCCGTAGCGATTTTAAGTTATGAAGTGATGAGGCAATTGAATTATCCAAATCTTTTGCATTATGATGTGCAAAAAGGTGCGAGCTTTTTAAGTGAATAATGCTTGAAAAAATATATTTAAAGTGATATGATGAAGTAAGAATAAGGAGGGGCTATGACTGTTGATAGTGTAATTGATTTTTTTAGTGATAATATGTTTTGGCTTTTAATAGGTTTTATAATTATTGTGATGGCAATAATCGGTTATTTTGCTGAAAAAAAAGTTTTTAATGCCGAAAAAAAACCAAGTGGTATGAAAGTCACAAAAGAAGATAATGAACCAGTAGTTTCTGAGGTTGAAAAGAAAGATGTTTCGAAAAAGGAAGAAACTTCGATTGATAAAAAGAAAGAACAAAAAACAAAAACTAATCCAAAAAAAACTGAAGAAAAGGTTGATTTAGATAAAACAGAGGCGCTTGATTTTGAGGAAATAAAAGAAGAAAAAAAGAAAAGTGAAAAAAATGAAGATGTTTGGGATATATAAATGTAAAAAACCTTTCGTTAAATGAAAGGTATTTTTATTTATAAAAAAGTATGATATAATTTATTTGTTCAAATGGAGGTAAAAATGACAGTTGATACAGTAGTAATGTTTTTATTAAAAATAATAGATGTTATGGTAATATGGCTTATGCTATATTATGTTTTGAAGAATTTGCGTAAAAATGTGCGGATGCTATTGCTTTTTAAGGGAATTCTTTTTATTGTCGTTTTGAAAGTAATTGGAGACTTATTAAATTTAGTGGCAACATCATATTTAATTGATTATGTTATTATGTGGGGACCATTAGCATTAATAATTGTTTTTCAACCTGAGATTCGAAATATGCTAGAACAAATTGGGCGTAGTCATTTTTTAGGAAAACATAAAAGTTTAACACTTAATGAGCGTGAAAATTTGGTTTCCGAAATTGGACAAGCAGTTTCAACTTTGAAAAAAACAACAACCGGGGCCTTGATAGTTATTGAACGCGATGTTTCTTTAGCGGAGTATATTAATCGTTCTAAAAAATTATATGCTGATATTTCTAGTGAATTATTAGTTTCGATTTTTAATACTGAAAGTCCACTTCACGATGGTGGTGTAATTATTCAAGGGGATAAAATAATTTCAGCGGGAGCTGTATTTCCAACGAGTAATAATCTTCGCATTAGCAAAAGATTAGGAACTCGTCATCGTGCGGCATTGGGAATTGCTGAGGAAACAGATTGTATTTCCGTAGTTGTTTCAGAGGAGACAGGACGAGTTTCAATTGCGGTTGATTCTGATTTGCGTTATAATTTGACAATTGAAGATTTGAAAAAAACGTTATTAGAAGAATTACAACCGAAAAATTTTGTTGATGAAATTGAAGAAGATGAAGATGGTGAAAAAAATGAAATTGATATTTAAGTTTTTAGATAATTTTGTTATTATTCCGGTGGGCAAGATGATTTTAGCAGTTAGTGGAAAAGCCGGTTATTTTGGTCGTTTTTTTGAAAAGTGGTTAACACAAAAAACAACCTTACTTTTTCTTTCGCTAGTTTTAGCAATTGGTTTTTTTGTAATGATTGATCAAAGGCTTTTAGTTTTTACAGAAAGTTCTGCTGAAATAATTAGTGATTTAAAAGTAGATGTTATTTATAATGAAGAAGCATATGTCATCGAGGGTATTCCCGAGACAGTTGATTTAACATTAATTGGCAAGCGGTCTGATTTGATTTTTGCAAGGCAAGCGTCCAATCATGAAGTAACTGTTGATTTAACGGGGTTATCACCAGGCACACATCGGGTTAGTATTGAATATAAACAAACGCTGCCATCGATTTCGCATAGTATTAATCCTGCAATTGCAACAGTTGTTATTTATCCGAAGTTATCGGAAATAAAAAGTTTATCAGTTGATGTTTTAAACCAAGATATGTTATCGGAAAAATTAGTAATAAGTAATCTTCAAGTTTCAAGCGATACAGTAATTATTAAAGGTGCCGAAAAAGATATCGCAAAAGTGGCGGTTGTAAAAGCATTAGTTGATTTGGATAATTTAACAAGTGATGATTTAGGCGAAGTTGTATTACAAAATGTTCCTGTGATTGCATATGATAGTAGTGGTCAAATTGTCGAACTTGAGATTGAGCCCAATCGAGTTGAAGCAAAAATGCGCGTCGAATCACCTAGTAAAGAAGTACCAATTCGGGTGCGGCCAGTTGGTGATGTTGAATTTGGCAAGGCGATTGCTAGTATCGAATTAAATGAAAATTATGTTGAATTATATGGCACAGAAGATATTTTAGAAAATTTAAACTATGTGGAAGCTGAGGTTGATGTTACAGATTTAGATAAAGATCGTGAATTTCGAGTTGATTTGCGGACACCGCCGGGAATAAGAACGATGAGCATAAACAACGTTGTTGTAAATATAACACTTGGTGATGCGGTGGAGCGAGAGTTAACTGATGTCAATATTGAATACCGTAATTTAGAAGGTGGGTTTTCAGTACAAGGATTAACGGAACGTGATGTTCGGGTGATAGTTGGTTTACAAGGAGTAGAATCGGTGGTTGAAAATATTGATGAAGACCAAGTGCGTGCTTATCTCGATTTAGCCGGACTTGGTGCTGGTGAACATGAAGTTGAAGTTCAGGTCGATGGTACTGATGAACGAGTAAAATATATTGCAAAAACGAGAAGAGTAAGTATTAAAATAGTTGAAGAATAAAGTCTTTTAAAGACTTTATTTTTTTTCAAAAAAATTAGCACTTGCCTATTGACATTGCTAAAAACGGGTGTTATAATTGATTTGACGCTCGGAGAAATTGAGTGCTAATGAAGGAGAAAATAGATGTTAACAAATCGCCAAAAAGAAATTTTAAAGTTGATTGTTGAAGAATATATATCAACCGCTAAAGAGATTGGTTCGGGTTTGATTTGTCAAAGAATCAATTGTTCTAGTGCGACCATTCGTAATGAAATGGCAGTTTTAGAAAAACTTGATTTAATTGAAAAAACGCATATTTCTTCTGGTCGAATTCCGAGTGAGAAGGGCTATCGTTATTATGTTGATAACTTAATGCAACCAAAAGAATTGTCGGGCGAGGATATGTTGAAGTTGCAAACTATTTTCTATAATAATTCATTAGCATTAGGTGATGTTGTAACGCGAAGCATGGAAATTGTAAGTGATTTGACAAATTATACAGCAGTAGTATTAGGTTCTTCATCAAGTGATAATTTAATTGCTAAAATTGAAGTAGTGCCGACCAGCGAACAAAGATTAATCGCGCTTTTAATTACCGATAAAGGACATGTTGAACACAAAAGTATTTATCTTGCTGAAGACATTAGTTTAACAGAAATCAAAAAGACAGTTGAGATTATTAATCGATTAATTATTGGTACACCAGTTGATGAAGTTAGCGAAATCTTAGAATATAAAATTAAGCCGGTCATTGAAAAACATATTAAACAACATGAAATATTATATAATGCTTTTTACGATGCCTTTAAAGATGTCGCTGCTCATCATGAAGTAAAGATTAAAGGAACGAGCAAATTTTTAAGTCAACCGGAATTTGATGATAGTAATAAAATTCGTGAAATTTTAACAAAATTTGATGACCCCGCTTTAATTAATTGTATTAAACATGATGAAGATGGCGTAAAAGTTTATATTGGTAGTGAAAGCGAATTTGATGACGATATCGGCATTATTAAATCAAGTTATGAAATAAATGG
>PWLE01000032.1 GCA_003559495.1 Mollicutes bacterium | reverse complement strand
CTTTTCCGGGGAGGTTTTGCTGGAAGTTGGTGTAATACGTCAGTGCGTTGATCATACCGCGGCTGATGCCGATCTCACCGGGGTAATACAGCGATTGGCTGAGGCTGCTTTGCCAGTGGAAATCGACGGGCATGCGAAAGGCTTCCGGGTGCTGGAACTGACCCTGGGTTCCAATCACAACAGTTAACCAATTGTCAGCAAAATTGACCGAATGCCGGTTGCTTGCCTGCGAATATTGCTTTCCAAAAAGCATCAATCCGGAAAGCAATAGTAAATAACAAAGTTTTTGCATGGTTTCTTTGCTTTTAAGCATGTATTAATAACAGTTTAAGCAATAAGCTGAGTGAAGCAGCAAAACTGAACAAGCAGCATGCCTCTGAGCGGGGCATGCTGCTTACTATTCACATCACCTTTTTGTGTGCAAGAAGTGTATAACAATTATTTTATGATGTTGATGCGTTTCGTAACTATATCGTTATCTGTTTGAATGCGTGCAAAATACACACCTCCCGGAAGATCACCGACATTCAACGCCATTGTGTTTGTGTTGGCCTGTATGCTTTTTATCATTTTTCCGTTGGTGTCATATAAGGTGATGTGATTAATTGTTGAAAGCGATTCGAAGTTGATCACATCGCTGGCCGGATTCGGATACAACAGAATATCTGTCGTTGTTTCATGACCGGTGAGACCCGTAATTTCTTCATTATGGAGATTTACAGGCACTTCTTCGGCATTCAGGTTACCGGCAATCACGCGTACCCAGTTCAAGTCATTTGCGATCCCATTAAAAGAAACCACAGGTGTTGACCCTGATGGTATTGGCGCGTTTTCATAACTAAAGATCATCATGTTGAGTCTGTCATTTTCAACAAAATAGACAATATCATGCCCTGGCAACTCCAGGTTTAATGCAAGATGTTCAAGCTTATTTCCTGAAAGTTCAAACTGCAAGCCGGTTAATGTTCCATCACTATATACCGATATTCCGTTTTCGTTCAGGAAAAGATCGGCGGTATCGGATTTAAGTCCTGTATGGGGTGCCATTTTATCTGCGCCGAAAATATTAACTATAGCAATTATATCAAGAATATTCACCATGCCGTCGCCATTAACGTCAGCGTTAAATGGGCAGAACGCATCTGGTGTGTTCCCAATGTAATCATTTGAAATTGCGATGATGTCGAGCACATTTACACCGCCATCGCCATTGGCGTCGCCGGGCATGTGACCAAGAACCAGGTTAATAACCATATCGTCATCAACAAAAACTTCTCCCTCTTCACCGGTATAGCAGAAGGCTTCTATGAAATAACCGAAGGTGCCTTCATTGGTGATGTAAAACACATAATCGCCGGCTTCGTTCTCGATTCCGTCAAATGTGATTACTGCATCATTGACTTCATTGCCAAAGCCATCTGTCAGATTAAATGTTACGGTAAAGAATTCCGGTTCATGTTCGGTTTCTGTTACGAGCACGTCGTCAACATGCCAGCTGTGTGTGTATTCAGCAAAATAGCGGAATGCGATGTAGATTGTGTGGCCGGCGTATTCCGACAGGTCGATCGAGGTTTCTTCCCAATCTTCGATAACAGAAGCGGGTGTCCATATCATTTCGAAGTCGCCGCTGTCGGGGCTTGGGCTGCCGGTTGATACGAATACGCTGTTGCCACCGGTCCCGGGATACCAGTCGGCGTATTCGTTATACGATCGAAACGACAGCTCGTATTCCATTCCCTCAGCTAATTCGAGAGCAGGAGTGATGAGCCAGGTGTTTTCGTGCCAGTAACCGTAAACGTGGAATGCGCTGTGACCGCCGCCGGGGGCGAAGTTACGAGTCCAGCTTTCGTCACCTTCGAGGTTTACAACAGCCCATCCTTCCGGTGGGAAAACAGGCAGCTCAAAGTCTTCAAGCCAGGGAAACTCGTTGATCACAACGGGTTCTGCCTCGTCAAAGTTTGCAGTAAATACAGTGGGCATGGCCGGCATGTTGTAAGTGAAGTCGGGAACTTCGCTTACAACGGCGTCATTTATGTCGGTCCAGTTCACGAATTGGAAACCGGGGTTTGCAACGGCCGAAATGCTTACATTGGCACCCTCGGCATAATTGCCGGCACCGGTAACAATGCCTGCTCCTTCGGGGTCAACCATGAGTTCCAGTGAGTACACAGCGTTGAGATTGGCTGTCATGGTAACGTCGGCGGCAGGCATGGTGTATGAGAAATTCATGAACCATGTGTAATGCTCGCCATCCTTATCCCAGTTTACAAACTGGTATCCGTCATTTACAATTATCTGGATGAAGACGCTTTGGCCGGCCTCGTATTGACCGGCCCCGATGGTTGTGGCGGCCTCTTCGGGGTTGGCAAGCAGGGTGAGGGTGTAAAGCTCCGGTTCTTCTTCTTCGCCAATAAACCAGCGGAAGTTATCTGCATAAAACTCATCAAAAGAAGAGATCAAAAACAGGATCTGGTAATCGTGAACGGGCATAGAAGACAAATCGAACTCAAGCGTTACCCATTGGTCTCTAACGGTAAACTGTTCCCATGCTGAGTGCCAGTCTTCCGCGCCCGACGCGCTGCTTTGTCCCCTGAGCTGAAACTGGCTGTTTGTTCCGCCTTGTTCGGCGTCGCCTGGTACCATTATGTCAACCAGAAGCATAGTATATTCATCAGAATAAACGCCTGGGTCCCATCTCCAGGTTCCACCCCATGGGTTTACGTCAAACCAGTGCAGTACTTTTTCGCTGGTGTTTATGCCTTCCTGTAGCGGGTTGTCAACCACTTGGGTGTCAGAGTCTGTGCCCCAGCCGGTTTCGTCAAAACCCTGCAAGGTGCCGTCTTCAAAATCGGCCAAAACAATGTAATCATTATCATCGTCATTATCTAGGTCTTCCATGTAGGCTTGTATCATCCAGTTCCCATCGCCCCAGTTAAACCATTCTTCACCATTTCCATACTTGTTTCCTTTATCGGGCTCCGGTGCTTGTGAGTCATATCCAACATTTCCGAACTGATTTACGCTTACACCAAACCAAAGCTCTTTGGTAACATCAACAGCCCAATGTTCATCGAGTTCATACTCGTTCCATTCGCCAAATACCGGTGTGCTAACGGCTTGTGTATATTGGAGAACGGGATCCTGGCCGGGCTCTCCTTCCCAGATTTTGAGAATGTAATTGGCCGTGTTGGCTAAGGGTCCGGGATGAAATTTCATTTTTGTCAGACTTTTCCCTTCGTATTGCGCTATGTCGGCAGGTTCAAACCGCAGCGCCAGGTCAAGTTCGATGTTGTCCCATGGGTTGCTTTGGAAGTTCTGGTATTGCGCATTGCCCCAATGTAACCATTGGGCATGCATCTGACCGGCAAACAGCATGATGATCAGCAATAAGTAAAGTTTTGTTTTCATAATAAGATGTTTTGTTGAATAAATAATAAATAGTTGTTTTCGGAGTATATAATATGGCTAATATGTTAAACTCAATATAATGTAATTGTTTAATAAATTATTATTATAGTTCTTGTTTTCAATGCTTTAACAAATCTTATTCTTGTTTTTATATTGCTTTTAATGAAATTCAAATATATAAGTAATGTGTCAAAAATAATAAATTTTTATTTTATAATGCGTTTATAAGTAAATTATTTAATAATTTTTTTAAATGCGTTTATATAAATGCGTGAGTATATTGAAGTAGGCCAAGAAGTTATTTGGACAATGTAATAATGCTTGTGAATTAACGATGCTTTGTGGTTTATTTTTGCGGTATTTTTCTTGATAAATAGTTTGTGAGCCTGCTCCAAAAAGTTAAGCAATATGTTTATGCCACCAAGGCACCAAGAGCCACAAAAGACTCATATTGCATAAGTTACACTTCGCGAAACTTAGTGTTCTTTGTGTTTTTGCGGCTAAAAATGACTTTTCGGAGTGGGTTCAAGTATGGAAAGAAGTAGCAGAAAAATTGCTGTACCTTCAGTGCTGAAAAGATTTTATGCTGAAGATCAACCTTCGGCAAAGGGGCATATAGACTATGCCTTGTTAGTCTAACCCTTTACCCATTTCTTGGCTTCCGTGGTTTGGTTTCAATATTTTTGCTTTATACGACGAAGTGGCGTATCTTTGCAAAAACACAAGAACACTCGAACCTGGTTCACCCTCGCAACCAAAAAAACGTTAATGAACAATGAACCTACAGTATGTTACTGACACAAAAGGTCATAGAAGTGCAGTACAGCTACCCATGAAGGATTGGGTACAGATAAAAAAGGATCTTGAAGAGCTTGATAGGCTAAGGAGCAAAAAACAGTTCATTACCGAATTAGCCGAAGCTGTTGAAGAAATAAAAATGATAAAGGAAGGTAAGCTGCAAGCCCGTAATGCAGAAGATTTCATCAATGAGCTTTAATGTTAAAACCATATCCGTTTTTGAAAGACAGGCCAAACGACTGGTAAAAAAATTCCCTTCCCTTAAAAAGGAGCTGCAGAACCTCGTCAAAGCGCTAAAGAAACAACCCCTTCATGGCACTGCTATCGGTCACAATTGCTATAAAATACGCCTTGCCATCTCCAGCAAAGGAAAAGGTAAATCCGGTGGCGCTCGTGTTGTTACGCATGTGGTTTTGAAAAATGATGCTGTTTTCCTTCTTTCTATTTACGATAAGTCAGATATTGAAAATCTCGCTGATAAAGAGATTCTGGAGCTTATTAAACTTATTCCCTGAAGTATTAGTGTTCAAAATGAAGCTCTTGGTAGCAACTATACCTCTGACCCTGATTTATCATGCAACATAAATAAACGATATTAATGCAAAAGCAAAAACAAGACACCTGATCAAGCCCGGCTCTGCTCAACCACTTGCCTGTACTGCGAAGGACTGTAACCGGTTTTTTCCTTAAAGATTTTCGAAAAATGATAAATAGACTCGTAACCGGTCTCAATGGCTATGATGCTTATGGGAAGGTCGGAGCCTAGCAGCAACGACTTGGCCCTCTTGAGTTTTAACTGCACCTGGTATTCCTTGGGCGACATGCCGGTGTATTGTTTGAACTTTTTGCGAAACAAGGTATAACTCATGTCAAGCTTTTTCGCAATTTCAGTTACATCCACATTTTCATTAATGTTGCTTTGCATGAGCTCCCTGGCCAGGTTCACCTGCTTCATGAACGACCTGCTCTTCCGCGATTTGTTCTTCATGCAGTACACAATGTTT
>PWLE01000011.1 GCA_003559495.1 Mollicutes bacterium | reverse complement strand
TTTGATCCCAATTATCAAATACATAAGTTTCTTCCCCGCTAACACCATCCAAGAAACTTTTCATGTATTGGTTCTCAGCTGTTTTAACAAGTCCTCTAGCACTTGCTTCAAAAGCACCTTTCCGGGCATCATTTATAATATTTAAAATAATTGGCATTACAATTAATAAAATAATTACTAAAATTACTATTACTGCTAGTAATTCAATTAAAGTAAAGCCTCTTTTTTTAATATTTAAAAATTTTTCCATATGCTTTTTGTTCCTATCTTTTCTATACTTTAATTATACTAAATTTTCTTATAATTGCAAATATTTTAATATTTATAATTCCTACGCCCATTCAATTTCTTTCGGTGGTTTTCTTTTATGCGTTTTATCACTAATAATTTTCCCACTGTTCATTTTAATAATACGATCGCCAATTTCAGCAATTCCGGGATTATGAGTAACCAAAATAATTGTCGTCGCCATTTGCTTGTTAATCGCTACTAACTTTTCTAAAACATGCTTTCCCATTTCTTCATCTAAAGCACAAGTTGGTTCATCACAAAACAAAACTTCAGGATTTTTAGCAACTGCTCGTGCAATTGAAACTCTTTGTTGTTCACCACCTGATAATTGATAAACTGATTTTTTGGCATGCTTTGTTAAATCAACGACTTTTATTAACTCTGTAACATCTATTTTATTTTGCGCCACATAACTACCAACTAAAATATTTTCTTTAACAGTTAAATGCTCTAATAAATTATAATTTTGAAAAATAAAACCCGATTTAAGACGACGATGATTTGTTAATTGTCGATCACTATATTTAGCAATATTTTTATTATCATAATAAATAGCGCCTGAACTAACGCGATCTAAGCCGGAAATTAAATTTAACAAGGTTGTTTTCCCGGAACCGGAAGGACCTAGGACCGTAATTATTTCACCTTTTTTAATTGTAAAACTGATATCATAAAGAGCGTAAAAAGGTTTGTTTTCAATTCGATAAATTTTACTAACTTTTTTTAAAATAATTTCTTCCATCAAATCACCTACTCTCTTTTTAAAGCTTCCGAAAGCGAAATTTTATTTAAAACACGCTTAGAAAACCCAATCCCTAAGTAATATGCTATTAAAATTGCTATTAAACCAACAAAACCTTGGAAAAAAGAAATGCTTACCGGAATAATAAAACCAATATCATCGGCTAATATATCCAATATATATCTTATCAAGTAAACCATTGCGGGAATAGAAATTAAATACGCAAAGATAATAAATGGTGTATAAATATTTAAAATAATATCACCGATTTCTTTATTTTTATAACCCAAAACCTTCATTAAAGATATATTTTTGCGATTTTCTTCGACGATGACATTAGCTATTACCAGCATAATAAGAAAAGCCATAAGAGCGGCAAAAGCAATTATTACATAAATAACATAATGAAAACTTCAATTTCATCTTCGATATTTTTTTCTAATTCTCGAACGCCAAAAATTCCTTCAATTTGCGCTAATTCTTCATCTTCAATTTTTGATGTATCACCATATTTCTCATCAATGCTATATTTTTGATTATAAACCGGTTCCTCAAAACCATAAAGTTCACTAAGATAAGCCCGGTCAATAAAAATCATACGGGAAAAATAATCTTGATAAATTCCAGCAATAATAAATTTATATTCTTCATCATTAATTTCAAAATATAAGAAATCATCTACTCCTACTTTATTTAATTCCGCAAAACGATAAGAAACCAAAACTTTGTTTTCTTCCGCCGCAGGAATTAAATCATTTTCTTCACCATCTTCTATTTTTAAATATTGCGGAGCATCCAGACCACTTAAGGTAACAGTTATTTCATCTTCAAAAGCAATCTCACTACCATCACTAGCTGCAATTTTTACAATTGTATTATCAAGATTTAAAAACAAATCATCTTCTGCCTCTTCTTTCATGAAAGTATTATAACTAACAATATAATCAAATTTCATATTACCAAAAGTCTGATCTAATAATTCCGTAAAAAGACCACTTCCGATCATAAATAAAGTAATTAACATTCCCGAAGCAAAAGAAACAATTGTCACAATCATTAATTTACCTAAAGAGCGAAATGCTAATGAATATTTAAAACGTGTTTTAAAGGCGCGCTTTTTTAAAATTTTGTTTGACAACTTTGCAAAAAAATTAACTTTTAAATTGCTTCCTTCTTTTAGTAAATATAGGGGCGGTTTTTTGACCATTAAAAAGGCAATTATAAAACTAACCGTAGATAAAAGTATTAACGGAAAAAGAAAAATCCGACTTAAATATTCCAAAGTAACTTGATACCCAGGAAGCGGAACATTGTAATAACTAACATAAACTTCAATTAATGGTTCTGACAATAGTAATCCTAAAAAATAACCTATCGTACAACCAAATAAAACTCCAATAAATGGATACACTAAATAACTACTAGCAATGGAACTGGCGCTATAGCCCACCGCCTTTAAGATGCCAACCTGGCTTTTTTCATTTTCAATCCGTTTTTTAACAACAATTAAAATAATAACGGCACTTATTCCTAACAAAACATTAACAAAAGCATTAGTAAAAGTTCGATTGGGCTCTAGATCGGCTTGAATAGTATCAACCCGTAATAATCTTAAAAAATTATTAGTTGTCATATTAATTTCATCTTCTGCTATAATACCATCTTCACCAAAAATAGGTCCTTCAATATAACTGCGATGTTTAAGATCAAACTCTTCATGAAACCTAGCACTAAAAACTTTATTTTCACTACCAACAAATGCTTGATATGTTGCCTCATTCATCAAAAAGATATTATTATTTTCCTCATCAAACATTGGTGTGTTAATTGTCATAATAGGATATACGTAATCGGGCAGGAAAACAGTTCCAACAATATTATATTGCTCACCATTTAATTCATATTGATCGCCTATTTTTAAATTATTAGCTTGGGCATAATTATATAAGATGGCAACATCATTATCAGCTTGTGGTAAATTACCTTCTAGTAAATAAGGTTGATTAATTTGCTTTGTTTCATCATATAAAATAGCCTTATAATATTTAGTGCCATCGGTACGTAATTTGCTTTGTGTTAATTCATAATCAAAGCCGTGTTTTTCAGCAATCTTATCGATTTCATCTTTATTCAACTCTACTTGCAAATTATATTTAGCAAAAATAGAACGCAACATCATCATTGTTTGCGGATTACAATCCGGAAGACAAAATTTTGCTTGCTGAACAATCCCTTCTTCCTCTTCTGTCAAAGCAATTGCTTGCAATAAATCCAAATCCTCTAATTGAAGATTTTCCATCGCCGGAACAAAACTAAAATGTTCTACTTGCTGTTTTTCTAAATAATCATAATAACCATCTTCTAACCGATTAATAGCATTATTTGAAGCAACATATAATATTGTTGCAATCATTAATAATAAAATAATAGCAATAATTTGAATTTTTTTGCGCCACAAACCTTTAATAGCATTTAAAAGTAATAATTTCACTATACCCACCTCAATTCAGAGGCCCTTGCCTGCTTATTATTTTTATATTTTTCAACAATTTTACCACTATTCATTTTAACAACCGTATGAGCAATTTGAGCAATACTAGGATTGTGTGTAACAAGCACTATTGTTGTTTTTTGCGTTTCATTAATATTTTGTAACTTTTCTAAAACTATTTTGCCAATTTTTTCATCTAAAGCGCCGGTTGGTTCATCACAAAAAATAACTTTTGGATTTTTAATAAGAGAACGTGCAATAGCAACTCTTTGCATTTGGCCGCCTGATAATTGATAGGGATATTTATCTTTTTGATCAATTAAATCCATTTTCCTCATTATTTGTTCAATATCACAATCATTTTGATGAGTTTTTCCTAATTCAATATTTTCAAAAGCAGTTAATGTTGGCATTAAATTATAACTTTGAAAAATAAATCCCAAATTATGATACCGGTACTCTGCTAATGCTTCTTCATCTTTATTATTTAATTTTTCTTTATAATAATAAATTTCGCCACTTGTCGGATAATCAAGTCCTGATAGAACATTTAATAAAGTTGATTTTCCAGATCCAGAAGGCCCTAAAATCACCATAATTTCACCTTCTTGAACTTTTAAATCAACCCCATCCAACGCAACATTGCGTTGGTTATAAATTTTTTTAACATTTTTTAAAGTGTAAACACTCATTCTGCTTCACCTCTAATCTTCAGTCTCTTTTTCCGCCATATAATAAACTACTATTTTTTGGTCATATAACTCATAAATATCGGTTCCAGGAGTAATGTTTTGTTCACTTACTTTACCCGATAATTCCTCATTATAATTTGGGTTATCAATTGTAATCATATTGACCTCCCAATCTAATTGATACTTAGCTTTAATACTACTAAATTCCGAAAAAGATTTACCAACTAAATTAGGAAACTGGCATTGCGCCTGACCTGGTTCTTGCGAACAATCAATAATACTTGGCTGACTTGGTTTTTGATATTCACCGGCAATTTCAATTGTTAATTTACTGACATATTCTAAATCAGTACTAGGATAAGGATATTGATTAATAAACTGCCCATTTTGAAATTCCCCTTGATGTTCAATAATTTTAAATTCATACGCTAAATTATTATTTTTAGCATAATTTTCAATTTCTGTTTTACTATAGCCAACAAAACTAGGAAGAAGCGGCCTTCTTGTTTCATTATATTGACCCCTGCCAATTATTTTTTCTTCATAAGGTTCATTAACATTAAAAGAAAAGGTTTTTCTTTCTTCTCTTTCTTCTAGGCCTAAATTAATGTGCATTTCATTAATAACATCATTTAAACTACCTTGATAAGGAATAAAATTATATAAATTTCCTCTTGTTCCATGTCCTGATGGCGGATGATAATCATGAATATATTGATCATAACCACTTAAATATAATCTTTGAATTAAAACAATATCTTCAAAACTAGTAACATCACGGGCGATGACAGCATCACGAAAAATACTATAAAATGATAAAATTTCGGTTACTTGTAAATTAGTCGCCACCGTATTGCCCAATTCATTAATAATATCTTGCATAGTACTAATATCACGAACTTCTTTTATTTCTTCCATTAATGCTTTTAAAACTAGTTGCTGATTTTGGCCGCGCACAAAATCATTCGCCCAATTAACACCATAACCACAACGAGAAGTATTATTTTTCCGGTTCCGTGTCAAAGCTAAAGCTTGTTCACCATCTAAAGTTTGTTTTCCTTCCATAACATAAACGGTGTGATCGCCCCAACGTCTTTGACTATCTTGTTCACAAAAACTATAAGGCACATCTACTTCAATGCCGCCAACAATATCAACTATTTTTACAAGACCTCGAAAATTCATTTTTACAACGTGGTCAATTTCAATATCGAGAAAATTTTCAATCGTAGCCGCCATACATTCCTCGCCATACCAAGCAGCATGGGTAATTTTATTTCTTCGTTCATGAGTGAAACATGTAATGGGAACATAACTATCACGCGGGATGCTTAACATTGTCGCCCGCATTGTTTTAGGATTAAAAGTAACGACCATTAAAGCATCACCATTAAATGAACCTCTACGAACATCATCATTATAAGAGTCAACCCCCATTAATAAAAATGTCATCGGTTCTTCCAAATTAAAAATACGGTCATCACGCGTAATGGCGACTTCTTTTTCCTCGGTATAAATTATTCTACTTTTATTAATAATTTCACTCAAAGCTTCGATTTCATCAAACATATTAACATAATCGGTGGGGAGAAAAGCATAATCAACCTCACCTTCTTCCATCGCTTCTAAAATATTAAAATAACTATCCATATATACTATCTCATTATTTAAATTCCTTTTTTCAATTACCTCATGGGGAATAACATAGCCAACAATACTATTTTCATCATTAAAAACTCCTATTTTCCCAGACCCAATACTATCAATACTAGTAGCTTCGCTATGGGCGGTTACTAAACTACTCGAATAAAGAATGGTATCAACGCTAACACGACTTAAAGCTGAATAAACTAAATGCACATTAAAAGCAATATACACTAGCAAACAAAAATAACCTATTTTTAAAAATACTAAAAATATATAAGACGCTATTTTTCTTTTCCCAATGACAATAACACTTATCACAATTATAAAAATCAAACTTAATAACAAAAACAAAACCACTGCTAAACGCAGCATGTTTTCTACTTCATGCCAAAGCGCAATAACATATATCATATAAAGGACGGCAAAAGTTATCATTACTATTAAAAATGTTGAAAACCGCTTCCTTGCTAACATCTTTTCATCACCTGTTCTTACAATCATAATTATAACATATTTTTTTTAAAAAAAAGCAAAAAAAATTCTCTTTACAAGAGAATCTAATCAGTAATATATTGAATGGTTGCTTCCTGGGCGGATAGTTTTATTTCATAATAAGGAATATAAATTGTATCATTTTTTAAACCCGCAATAAAAATATTTGTAAAATCACGCATTTTTTGCAAACTATTTAAATAAATATTAACACCGCCAGTTTCGCTAACATCGACAATTTTTTCATATTTTTCATCAAAGTAAATTTCAACAATAACAGTTTCTTCATCAACATCTGGATTAATTTTAATTTCATATTGTCGCCAATATTTACTATCTTTTATTTCTTCTTGCGTAAAAACAATCGTTTCTTTCGTTAACTCTCCTTTGGCTTCTTTTTCAATTGATAATCCTAACGCCCAATCAATAGTAAAAATGGTGCCAAGAATAAAAATGATTATAATCGGAATCAAAGCCCAAGGAGAAGGTTTTTGATTATTAAATAACGAAAGAAAAAGATGAATAAGGAAAAATACAAATCCTAAAATAGCTACGTTAAGCAATAATAAACCAATTAAGAAGATATCATGAAAAATTAAGAAAATTAATGTTGCAAAAGAAAACATTAAACTAACACTAAATAATATTAAAGGAATTACAAAAACAAGAATCAACACTATTTTAAAAAGCATAAATACACCATCATTAGCTGAAGTTTCTTTCCCCTCAGCAGTTGGCTTTTTTGTAGTCTTTTTTTTCGTAGTTTTTTTCGCTAAGGTACTAGTTTTTTTAGTCGGCTGTTTTTCTTTAAAAATATCATTTTTAAATATTAAAATAAAAGTAATAACAATCGTTGCCAAGTATAACATTTCAATAATAAAAATCCAAATATATTGCAAAAGCGAAAAAGGAAAAATAGCGGTTGTAAAAACTTGCGCTCCTAAACTAGATAATAACGAAAAGGGGAGACGCAGTATATGAAGTAAAATAATAACAATTAATACTTTAATAATAATTTCAAAAATTTTTGTTAATGTGACATCACTTTTTTCTTCTGCTACTGAATCAAAAAAACTTTGCGCTTTTTCACTAACCCACTCGGCAGCATTTTTCACACTTTCATCAAATGATTCTTTTGTTTTTTCTAAAGTTTCGCTATTTTTATTATAGTCAGGGTCAACCTTATAAGCTTTTAAAATTTCCTTAGCAAGATCATTTACATCACCAAAATCAGCCACGGCCTCTTCTTCACTTTGACCATTTTTAATTTTTTCATTAAGCAAAGCCTCATGTTCATTAATAATGTCTTTTTTTTCATTTTCATTTAAAATTTTTAATTTTTTCGCAAGTTTCTTTAAAAATTCTTCTTTAGTCATTTTTTTCACACTCCTTTATAAATTTTCTAATTGCCTTAGTAAAAGTTTCCCATTCTTTTTTTAATTCCGCCGCCCGCTCTTTTCCTAACATTGTAATTTTATAATATTTGCGCGGTGGTCCTTCACTGGATTCTTCTAGATAACTTTCAAAATAATTCTCATTTGTTAAACGTTTTAATATCGGATAAACCGTTCCCTCATTAATCGCAATAATTTTAGAAACTTCATTAACCAATTCATAGCCATACATATCTTTTTTTAACAAGGTTAATAATACTACCATTTCTAAAACCCCCTTTTTAAATTGTACATTCATAGTCATCACCACTAACATTTTATATCAACTACCTTACATTGTCAAGTAGTTTCCCAAAAAAAAACTCCATTTGGAGTTTTTCTATTCACTTACCGGGACATCAACTTGATCGCCAACATATTGATCAGGCCCAAAAGCTAATACCGGATACATAATATACGGGAAGAACATTATAAGGATGGCATAAACGGTATCTTTGCCAAATACTTTTGCTAAATTTAATGCTACAATAATCCAAACAATGAAAAAGGCGACAAGATTAACAATTGGAATAAAGAGCAAAACAATCATCCATAGCGGTGTTTTAGTAATTTGGAATAAAACAATTAAGTTATAAATTGGCACAATTGCTTCCCAACCTTGCTTGCCAGCTTTTTGAAATATTTTCCAATATGATACTATCATTAAAACAAAAATTGCTAACCAAACAAAGAAAAATACACCACCAAACATAAAAGAATCACCTAGGTCAAAGCTAAAATCGTATTCATATTCAAATCCTGTTGTTTCCATTTTATCCTCCTTTCTAAATGATTATAACCATTTTATCTAAATATTGATAAATAATTTAATTAAAGATATATAATTGCCATTTTTAAATTTTTTTATATAAGTGGTGCAGGAGATGGGAATTGAACCCACAAGGTAAGAATACCAAAGGTTTTTGAGACCTTCGCGTCTACCGATTTCGCCACTCCTGCCTAAGAGAATTATACCACATTATCTTTTAATTTTCATTAACTTTCTTAGCAAACAATTCAATTTCTTTGGCATTTTCTTCACTATCAATAACTGGTAATTCATCTAAATCCTTTAAACCTAAAACATCTAAAAACTGCGAAGTGGTTCGGTAAATAATAGGCCGGCCTGGAGCGGCAGAACGTTTTTCTTCATAAATTAAATCTTTTAATAACAACCTTCTTATTAAATGGGTGCTACTCACTCCTCTTATTTCATCAATTTCTAAGCGCGTAATTGGTTGATTATATGCAACAATAGCCAAAACTTCAAGGGCTGTTTGGGTTAGCGGTTTTGTTATTTCGTTTTCTACCAAACGCTCGTAAATTGCGGCATGCTCTTCTTTTGTAACATATTTTAAAATATCGCCGTGCTCTACTAATTTAATCCCTTTTTCTTCACTTTGACATGTTTTTTTCAACTCTATGATCAAGGCCGCTAATGTTTGTTCGTTTATTTTTAAAATTTCTTGTAATTCTGCTTTTGTAATACCACAATCACCGCGCAAAAACAAAATCCCATCTAATGCTGCTTTCATTTTGCACCTTCCTTTTTCAATAAGAATATTTGTTTATTATCATTTTGAATAATCTCAATTAACGATTTTTGTGACATTTCTAAAATAGTTAAAAAGGTAATAATAATATAAGGGCGGTTGTATTCAGCAAACAAATCATTAAATTGAAGCTTTTTATTATCTATTAAAAGTTTCATTATTTCTTCTTTTCTTTTGCCAATTGAATATTCTTTTTTTACAATGCTTGCCGATAAAGGTTTTTCTTCTTCTTTTCTAGTTAAAAACTGGGCGAAGGCATCCATTAATTCATCAATACTAATATTATCACGCTGATGATTTTCTTTTTTATAACAACTCATGTCACTTGATGCTTTCGAATAGTTTTTCAATCGTTCTTCATTTAATAAACGAAATTTATCAGTTGCTTCTTTATATTGTTTATATTCAATAATGCGATGAAGTAATTCTTCCTCTTCTTCACTTATATCGACTTGATTTGGAAGTAATCTTTTGCTTTTAATATTAATTAAATCAGCCGCTACTACTAAATACTCACTAGAAATATTTAAATTTATTTGTTCCATTTTCCTTATATATTGTAAATATTGATCAGTTACAACACTTAAATTAACATCCCAAACATTTAGGCTGTTTTTTCTTATTAAATCTAACAAAACCTCCATTGGCCCCTGAAACTCTTCTAATTGTACATTATAGCGCATATATTTAACCTTCTTTATGCCCCATATTATATCATATTTTGTTTTTTTTTAATAGCATATGACTTTTAAAAGAAAAAAATGTATAATGGACTTAGGTGATACTATGCGAAGAAGAAAAAGAAATAGAAGAAAAATGCTCGCAATCTTAATATTATTAATATTATGCGGGGGTTTTGCTTGGATGATTATAAACGCATATAATGCAATTCAGTACCGAAAAACTTATGAATACAAATTATTAGAACACGGTTATAGTGAAAATGATACCGGTTTTTTGAAAAAACATTTTGATGAGCACCGCCTTGATTATTTATTAGAAAAAAATGCTGATGAGAGAATTGTATTGTTACTAAAGGATGATTATTTTATTTTTGATAATTTAGATCGTTATTTAGCTTTATGGGACGATGAAAAAAGAGAGCTTCGCGAAATTGTCGCCATGGTAAATGCTAATACTGATCGTGATTTCTATTCTGATGTTGAAAGCGCTTTTGTTGATATTGACAACCGTTATCTCATCTTAGTTAATAAGTTTTATCAACTGCCAGAAGATTTTAAACCCGATGAAAAAGAAGCCATTAGTTCGATGTATGCTTATGCAAATCGAGTAATCGATGCATCTATTTACGATGAATTTAAAAGTATGTGGCATGCGGCTGATCAAGAAGATTTAACACTAATCGTACAGTCAGCTTTTCGTAGCTTTGAGGCCCAAAAAAATATTCACAATAGTTTTCTTGCATCCCACGGCAGAGAAGCAACCGAACGATTTTCGGCGCGCGCTGGTCATTCAGAACATCAACTTGGTTTTGCGCTTGATATTACTACTCCTGGTTATGGTTTAACCCAGGCATTTGAAGAAACAGATGAATTTAAATGGTTAAAAGAAAACGCCCATAAATTTGGTTTTATTCTTCGCTATCCCAAGGATGCCGAACACATTACGGGCTATTTGTATGAACCTTGGCATTATCGTTATGTTGGTGAGGAAGTTGCTGCTTACATTTATCAAAATAGCATTACTTTTGATGAATATTATGCCTATTATTTAAAATAAAAACTTTGCAATAGCAAAGTTTTTTTTAAAACATTTTTTGTTTGTTTTTCATATTTTTCATCATCGCTTTCATCTGTTCAAACTGTTTTAACAAACGATTAACTTCTTCAACACTTCGTCCAGAACCTTGGGCGATTCTTTTTTTTCTGCTTGCTTTTATAATTAAAGGGTTTTTTCTTTCTTCTTTTGTCATTGCTAAAATAATTGCTTCAATATGATCAATTTTTTTCGGATCAATTGAAACATTATTTAAACCCATTTTACTAGCACCGGGCACCATTTTTAAAATGTTTTCCAAAGGTCCTAGTTTTTTTATTTGTTTCATTTGTGCTAAAAAATCTTCTAAATCAAATTGTCCCGAACTCATTTTCTTAGTTAAGCTTTTTGCTTCTTCCTCGCTAAAAACTTCTTGAGCTTTTTCAACCATACTAACAACATCACCCATTCCCAATACCCTATTGGCAATGCGATCGGGATAAAAAGCTTCTAAGCCATCCATTTTTTCAGAAACCCCAACAAACTTAATTGGCACATTAGTTAAATGACGTAACGATAAAGCAACACCACCTTTGCTATCACCATCCATTTTCGTTAAAATAGCACCACTTAAATCTAATTTTTCATTAAAGCCTTTGATAACATTAATAGCATCTTGTCCAATCATACTGTCAATTACTAAAAGCACTTCGTTTGGTTCAATTATTTTTTGCAGATCTGTTAACTCTTGCATTAATTCTTCGTTAATATGTAAACGTCCCGCGGTATCAAATAATAAATAATCAAAACCATTTTCTTGCGCATACGAAATAGCATTTTCAGCGATTACCGTTGGTGATTTATCCCCTTCCTCATAAACCGCCATATCTAGTTGGCGGCCAATTTCTTTTAACTGATCAATTGCCGCTGGACGATAAACGTCACAGGCCACGAGAAGGGGCTTTTTTTTCATTTTTTTGCGAATAAAAAGCGCTAATTTTCCCACCGTTGTTGTTTTACCACTTCCTTGCAAACCAACTAACATTGCTTTGTTAATTTTATTTTCATTACTTAACTGGGCGTTTTCACTTCCTAATAAACTTACTAATTCATCATGAATAATTTTTATAAAAACTTCCGCTGGCTTTAAACTTTTTTGCACCTCTTCACCTAAAGCTTTTTCCTGTACTTTATTAGTAAACTCTTTAACAACTTGATAATTAACATCAGCTTCTAAAAGCGCCAGTCTAATCTCGCGCATAATTTCTTTGGTGTTTTCTTCACTAAGTCTGCCGTATCCTCTTATTTTTTTTACTGCTTCTGTTAAACGATTACTTAAATTTTCTAGCATATACTCCTCCTAAACATTAAAACGAAAATGACAAATATCGCCATCTTGCATGAGATAATTTTTTCCTTCTAAACGTTTTTTTCCTGCTTCTTGAGCAGCTTTCTCACCACCATAAAAAACAAAATCTTGATAACTTATTATTTCAACTTTAATAAATCCTTTTTGAAAATCACTATGAATAATGCCGGCACATTGCCAAGCATTCATTCCTCGTTGAAATGTCCATGCTTTTACTTCTTCACTTTTAATTGTAAAAAATGTCTTAAGTCCTAATAAATCATAAACTTTTTTTATTAATTTATCAAGTCCCGATTCTTCCATATCATATTCTTGTAACATTTCAGCAACTAGTTCTTCATCATCTAATTCACTAACTTCGGCTTCCAATTCAGCACTTAAAACAACCACTTCAATCGCTTGTTTTTTTCCATAAGCAAGCACCTTTTCAATCATTTCATTACACTGTTTTAAATTATCCTCATCAACATTACAAATATAAATCATATCTTTAGCGGTTAAAAAATTAAAAGATTTTAATTGTTCCCTTTCTTCAAAAGTTAATTTTTGACGACGCAAGGGGACATCTTTTTCTAATTCTTCTTTAATTTTTTTTAATAACGTATATTCTAATTGGGCTTCTTTGGCAGGGTTTTTTCTAACTTTATTAATCCTATTTTCTACTATTTCTAAATCTGCTAACGCTAATTCGGTATTAATAATACTAATATCACGTAACGGGTCGACATTTCCTGAAACATGAGTAACTTGGCTTTTGGAAAAACAGCGAACGACTTCACATATCACATCTACTTCGCGAATATTGGCTAAAAACCGGTTTCCTAATCCTTCTCCTTGCGCCGCCCCTTTCACTAAACCGGCGATATCAATAAATTCTACCGTGGCATTTATTTTTTTCTCTGGTTGTGTTATTTCAGCTAAAATATCAAGCCGCTTATCTGGTAATGCGACAACGCCAACATTTGGTTCAATCGTCGCAAAAGGATAGTTTTCCGTCAAAACATTTTGTTTCGTAATAGCTTTAAATAAAGTGGACTTCCCAACGTTAGGAAGCCCAATAATTCCTGCTTTTAATCCCATTTATCTCCCTCCTTTATAAGGTTGGAAAAACTTCCGGGCCGATTGGCATGCCAATTATATAAAACATTAATAATATTACTAACCAAGCTCCGATCATAATTAATAAAATTGGTGCCATTAAGCGAACCGCGCCAAATAAAGTAATTGGGCGTTCATTGTTGTATTTTTTTATAAATCCTAACAAAATAATATAATAAGGAAATAATGGTGTAAATGCTTTACTCACACCATCAGCCGCGCGAAAAATAATTTGCGCAAATTCAGGCGTAAAATTTGCTTTCATAAAAAGCGGAACGGCAATTGGTGACATTAATTACCATTTTTCTACCGTTGAAGTAATTAACAAACCAATAATAAATGTAAAAACAAAAAGCAAAATAATTAATGGTGCGCCAGTAAATTCTAAAACACTCATTATTTCAATTAATTTTACTGAAATCACCTTACCAATATTCGTCCAATCTAATATGGCGATTAATTGCGAAATAAAAAAGATTAAAACAAAGGTTTCGCCCATTCCTTGAAAATGTTTGGAAAATCCTGAACTAAAATCTTTAACTTCCTTATATTTTGAAGTTAGTGTTCCATAAATATAACTAGTAATGGCAAAGCCTAATAAAATAAACAAAAACGCCCCTTCGTTAAAAGGTGATGTTTCGGAAAATAACTTCGCCACATATAAATCCTCACTCATATCTAATAATACTTGTGATCCCCAAGTATTAGGAATAAGAGCGTAAATAATACTGCCAACATAAATAATGAAAAAGCTTAAACTTAATTTTAAAGCTTTTGATTCATTTTTTAAAAATTCTATTTCTTCAACTTCTTCCGCTGGTTTAGGAATGTTTTTAGTTAAGAATTTTTCAATTAAATAAGACAGTAGAAAGGTTAAGGCGAACAAACTAATTACTTTCACATACATATAGGCATACAAATTAAAACCATAAGTAGGATCTAAAGTAATATTAGCAACTTTCTGGGTTGTTTCACTTAAAATAAAATCATAATAATTTACAAAAACGCCGGTACTAAAACCAACTGTAATAGCAAGAAAGACCGTTAAAAGGCCTAATAAAGGATTTCTTCCTAATTCTTTATAAATTAAAGCAAAAATGGGCATTAATAATAGAAAAGTATATTCGCCAAAAAATACCGAAACCATACTAACAAAAACAACGATAGTTGTTAAAATAAAATTATTAATTTTCCGATAGGGCGCCACGAGTTTTTTTATTATGCCACTACTTTCGACAATACTAGCACTAATTAATGCCACTAGAAATATTGCTAGTGGTGCAAAAAAGTTTAAATTACTAACAAAACTGCCAATAATAAAACGAAAACCATCAACGCTTAAAATATTATTAATGCTAATAATAGAAGATTCTAAAAAACTGTGCGTTATTTCTGTTTTCGAACCGGAAAAACCAATTAAAGATAAAATATAACTAGCTAACATTACCGCAAAAATAACAATAACAATCGTTAACGTAGCCCCAAATTGTCTTCTTTTCTTTTTCATGCTTCCTCCCCAAAGGATAAAACTTTTTTTAATTTTTTATTAAATTCAATGCGCTGGAGCATAACACTTCGTTGACACTGAAGACATTTTATTTTAATATCGGCGCCAACACGCGTTATTTGCCACTCATTATTACCACAGGGGTGTTGCTTTTTCATTTGAACAACGCTTCCTATTTGGTAACTTTTTTCCAAGATCATCACTCCTTAACATCAAGCACTTCTAAGATGCGTGCTAAATCGGCTTTATTTTCAAAATTAATAATTATTTTCTTATCATGAATCTTTACTTTTACATCTAATTTATCGCTTAATAATTGTTCTGCTAAAGCATAATCAGAAGGTGTTTGCCGTTTAATTTTTCGTGTTCGTTGATATTCTTGATTATTTAATTGTTCTTCTAGGGCGCGAACTGACAATCCTTTGTTAACTATTTCTTTTGCCGTTGTTTTAATTTGTTCGCCATTTTCTAATTTACTTAAAACCCGAGCATGACCCATCGTAAGACTTTTCTCATTAACCATTTTTTGAACTTCATCTGGCAGTTTTAAAAGTCCTAAAATATTAGTAATATGACTGCGACTTTTACCAACTTTTTTTGCTAAATTATCTTGTGTAATATTAAACTTAGTCATTAAACTTTGATAAGCATAGGCCTCTTCAACAGCGCTTAAATTTTCTCTTTGTAAATTTTCTAATAAAGCAATTTCCATCATTTGTTCATCAGTTAAATCGCGAATAATCGCCGGAATAGTTTCCATACCAAGTTCCCGACAAGCACGGACACGACGTTCCCCAGCAACTAATTGAAAGCCTTTAACACCTTTTTTAACAATAATTGGTTGGAAAACACCATGCTCTTTAATGGAGTGTGCTAATTCTTCAATTGCTTCTTTGGAAAAACTTGTTCTTGGTTGATAAGGATTAAAACGAATTTCGGCCAAGGGAATTTCAATTATTTCATCGGCAGTAGCTGTTTCATAAATTTTTTCTTCTATTTGATTTAAATCAAGATTTTCGTTATTAAATAATTGCTCTAATCCTCTTCCCAAGGCTCTTTTTTTATTTTCCATTGCGTTCAATCACTTCCTTTGCTAAGTTTATGTATGCTTCTGTTCCTTTACTAAGGGGATCATATTCAGATATTGGTTTGCCATGACTAGGAGCTTCTGATAATCTTACTAATCGTGGAATAATAGTATCATAAACTCTTTCTTTAAAATAATTTTTTATTTCTTCAACAACTTCAAGACCTAAGTTAGTGCGGCGGTCTAGCATTGTTAATAAAACGCCTTCAATTTCTAAATTTTGGTTTATGTTTTTTTGCGCCATCATAACGGAATTTAATAATTGCATAATTCCTTCTAACGCAAAATATTCGCATTGAACCGGAATAATAACTGAATCACTAGCGCTTAAGGCATTCGTCGTCAAAATCCCTAACGATGGTGGACAGTCAATAATAATATAATCATATTGATCTTTTATTTGTAAAAGATGTTTTTTTAACTGACCGCCTTTGTTAAAGTTTTTATCATGACGACTCTTTTCCATTAATTCAATGTCAACGCCTGCTAAATTTATACTAGCCGGAACGGCATACAAATTTTGGTAAGGTGTCTTAACAATAACATCCGTAACACGAGCACGATCGATTAATAAATCATAGCCACTTTTTTTGACATCACCCTTGTTAATGCCAATGCCAGTTGTTGCATTTCCTTGTGGATCTAAGTCAACTAATAAAACTTTTTGTTTTAAAAGACCTAGCGATGCAGCTAAATTTATACTTGAGGTTGTTTTTCCAACCCCACCTTTTTGATTTACTAGCGAAATTATTTTCCCCATTATATCACCGTTCTTTGTTTTTTTTCTAAATATATTTTATCATACTATTAGACTAAAACCAATTAAAATTTTAATTCATCTAAAATTAAAAAGGCAGTTTCCCCGCCCCTTTATATTTTCTTTTTTATTAATGTTTTTATATTTTCGTGAACTCGGTCAACTGGTTGTTCACCATCAACAAAATATTTGCTATCATCAGCTTGCAATAATTGCTGATATCCTTCGTATAACTTTTGAAAGAAATCGACTTCGTTTTTTTCTAAACGATCAAATTCCCGCTTGGCTGCTATTCGTTTTTTAGCGACTTCAGGTGTCACCATAATATAAAAACTAAAGTCTGGTTCTAATCCTTCCGTTGACATGACATTTAATTGTTTAATTAAATCAATATCTAAGCCTCGGCCATATCCTTGATAAGCAATTGTCGAATCAACAAAGCGGTCACACAAAACATGAATTCCTTCTGCTAAGTTAGGTTTTATTAATTGCTTAACATGTTGGGCGCGACTAGCAGAATATAATAAAAGTTCCGCCAAATCTTCTAAATCATCATTGGCGGGATCTAATAAAATTTCTCTAATTTTTTGGCTAATTTCTGTTCCCCCGGGTTCTTTAGTCATAATTACTTCTTGTGCTAGTTGTTCGCGAATATATTGATAAATTAATTTAAGTTGGGTAGTTTTTCCACAACCATCTGGACCTTCAAAAACAATAAATTTTCCTAATTTTGAATTTTCCGTCATCATATTATTTCTTTACCAACGTTTTTAATTTAAAAAGTGGAATATCTTCAGGCGTTTCCGGGTATATTTTATTATATGGCTCAAGTGTTTGTTCATCAACAAAAAATTCCCCTTCATAAGTAGCTTCGGTCCCTTTTAAAAGATTTATCATATTATCTAATGTTGGCAGTGAAATTTTAGAAACATTAATATCTTCAACATTAACATAATAGCCTTTTTTAGTTTTAACTAAAATAGCATTTTCTTTTACAGTTTGAAAAATTTTAGTAATTCTTCTTACCTCTTCTCTTTTGGTGCGATAAGTTTTCTCATCGCAATATTCAACACATTGCATAATGTCCCCAACAAAAAGCCGTTCTGTTTTCATCCTTTCGCCCCCCTCTCGTTTGTGCGTTTTACTCTATCATAGTTTTTTTTCTTTTGCAATATTTTTTATACTTTTAATATTTTTTTAATGACAAAACGCATGGGACGATAATGAATACCTTCTAATTTTTTGCTTACTTTTTTTAATTCTTTTCGAATAGCAATGTTTTGTGGACATTTTTTTTCACATATGCCACAACCAACACAACGTGACGCATTTTGCGCTTCTTTTTTTAAACTAGTTTGCATAATGTATTTGACAACACCTTTTTTCCAACCTTCAATTTTATAATCATTGTAACAAGAAAAACAAGTTGGAATATCAACATTATAAGGACATGGCAGGCAATAATTACAACCGGTACAAGGAATTTGATTTTGGTTAAGCATAATTTCTTTTATTTCGGCAAACATTGCTAATTCTTTTTTATTTAATTTTTCAGATGATGTGGCAATTTTAATATTTTCTTTTAACATTGCCATTGAGTTCATCCCAGAAAGAAGCATCGTTACTTCTTCATGATGCCAAACCCAACGTAATCCCCATTCGGCTGGTGATTTATTTGGATCAGTTTTTTTCATTAAATTTAATGCTTTGATAGGTAATTGATTAACTAAGGTGCCGCCTCGTAAAGGTTCCATAATAAAAATTGGTATTTGTTTTTGATAAGCATATTGCAAACCTTTTTTGCCAGCTTGATTATTTTCATCTAAATAGTTATATTGAATCATACAAAAATCCCAGTCATAACTATCAATCAATTGTAAAAATTCCTTTTCACCACCGTGATAAGAAAAACCTAAATTAATAATTTGTTGGGTTTGTTTTTTTTCGGCGATCCATTCAAGAATTCCTAATTTTACTAGACGTTCCCATATTTTTAAATCAGTTAATGCATGAATAAAATAATAATCGATATAATCTGTCTTTAATCTTTTTAATTGTTTATTGAAAATTTTATCAAAATCTTCGTAAGAAGAAATTAAATATGGAGGAAGTTTAGTGCTTATTTTGATTTTTTTTCTAGTTTCGTTTGTTAATATCTTCCCTAATGTTTCTTCGCTTTTCGGATAAGTATATGCCGTATCAAAAAAATTAATACCTTTTTCAATTGCATAGATAATCTGAGCTTTAGTTTCTTTTATATTTTTCGAAAAGCGCATACACCCAAATCCTAAAATTGATAACTCATCACCATTTTTAATATTTTTTCGGTATTTCATAATTTTCTCCTTTCTTATTACTTTAGCCTTTATTATTTTTCTTGTCAATTATTTCACAAACAAAAAAACGCATAAAATTGCGTATTTTTACTGGTCGGAGAAACAGGATTTGAACCTGCAACCTCTTGACCCCCAGCCAAGTGCACTACCAAATTGTGCTATTCCCCGTTTATGGTGCGTCCGGTAGGACTCGAACCCACAACCTTCTGATCCGAAGTCAGACGATCTATCCAGTTGATCTACGGACGCAAGCAAGCTTATTATAGCAAAATAAATTAACAATTAAAAGAATAACTTATAAATTATCTTTTTTTTGTGTTCTCATTATAATAAGTTAAAATACCAATGTTTTTTGGACCTTTAAAATTAAATTTTATTTTTTCGTATGCAATATTTTCAT
>PWLE01000009.1 GCA_003559495.1 Mollicutes bacterium | reverse complement strand
TAATGTTGCAACATTAGAATTTAAATCGCGGGTTGCTATTGCTGAGGAATATATGGCTGATTCAGAAGTTTTTGCTGTTATTATGGAAGGCTGGGATGAAGATGAAATTCCTTTGCAAGACACATTTATTGTTCGTGTGAATGATAATGAGGAAATTGGCAAGACTGCTGATGAAATAGGAGATATTGAAGGCGTTGCTGCTACTAATTATGGTCGCGGCATGGTTGAACAGTTATTTGGTGTTTTTGAAATTGTGCAAACAGCAAGTGTTGTTGCTGTTGTCGCATTAATTTTAGTAACGGCATTTCTAATTTCTAATACTATTAAAATTACTATTTTTTCTCGTCGCCGGGAAATTGAAATTATGCGATTAGTGGGGGCTTCAAATTTAAATATAAAAATTCCGTTTGTTTTTGAAGGGTTATTTTTAGGAGTTTTAGGGGCGATTATTCCAATTGCGATTACAATTTATGCTTATAATAGCTTATATACTTATGATTTATCGATGATAATGCCAATTGTAACATTAGTTTCACCAGAACCATTTGTTTATCAGATTTCGGGAGTTTTGTTAATTATTGGTGTGGTTGTTGGTATGTTTGGCAGTTGGCGTGCTGTTCAACGTCATCTGCGCATTTAGCTTTGACTTTATGAACTATAAGTGCTATAATTTTAAGCGTTGCAAATGAAAAGGTGGGATTATGGAAATAAAATCAGTTACTTTAACTATTAGTGCTGTTCGCTGTAGTCAATATCCAGAAAGCAGTTTTCCAGAATTTTTGTTAGTTGGACGTTCTAATGTCGGTAAAAGTAGTTTTATAAATACTATCATTCGTCGAAAAAATTATGCTCGCATATCATCTGATCCGGGCAAGACACAAACAATAAATTTTTATAATGTTAATAATCAATTTTTTATTGTCGATGCTCCGGGATATGGTTATGCTCGGGTTTCTAAAAAACAAAAGAAAAAATTTGGTTTAATGATGGAAAATTATTTAACTGATCGCAAAAACTTAAAACATGTTTTTATGTTAGTTGATTTGCGTCATAAACCAACACCGGATGATGTTTTAATGTATCGTTTTTTAAAGCATCATAATTTATCGGTTACAGTAGTGGCAACAAAAGCTGATAAGGTTAGTGCGACAAATCGCGTTAAGCAAAGGCAGTTTATTATTGACGAGTTGGATTTAGTGGTTGGTGATGAATTATTATTGTTTTCCAATGTAACTAAATTAGGACGAGCAGAAGTACATGATAAAATAGAACGATTAATTATTAGCGAAGACTAGATAGTTCTAGTTTTCTTTTTTTAGGGGTGATAAAATGCGTAAAGGAGTAGTGGCTTTAGTAGGGCGACCAAATGTTGGCAAATCAACATTATTTAATGCAATAGTGGGCAAGAAAATAGCTATTACCGAAGATATTCCAGGAATTACTCGTGATCGGGTTTATGGAATGGCTAGTTTTGATGATAAATTTTTTCATGTAATTGATACCGGCGGTATTGTTTTAAATGAAGAAAAATTAAATGAAGAAATAAAAATGCAAGTAAACTTAGCAATTGACGAAGCGGATCTAATTGTTTTTGTTGTTGATGGCAAAGAAGGATTACAAGTTAATGATTATGCCATTCGTGACATGTTGCTAAATACTAAAAAACCAATTGTTGTCGCGATTAATAAATCTGATACAAAAGAATATCAAAAACATCAATATGATTTCTATGAATTAGGTTTAAAAAATTATTTTTCGGTTTCCGGAGAGCAAAAAGAAGGATTATTTGAATTGTTAGATCATATTATTATGAATATGCCACAGTTAGCAGAAGCGGAAGATAATTCATATTTAAAATTTTCATTAATAGGCCGTCCTAATGTAGGAAAAAGTAGTTTAGTAAATGCCCTATTAAAAGAAAAGCGAATAATTGTTAGTGATCAACCAGGCACAACAAGAGATGCGATTGATACGGTTTTCCAATATCAAGAGCAAGCAATTGTCGCAATTGATACAGCAGGATTGCGTCGGCGGGGCAAAATATATGAAAAAGTTGAAAAATATAGTTTAATAAGAACGATAAAAGCAATTGATCGAAGTGATGTTTGTGTTGTTGTTTTAGATGCGGAAAGCGGTATTGTTTAGCAAGATAAACATATTGTTGGTTATGCCCTAGCAGCAGGAAAAGCAATTGTCTTAGCTGTTAATAAGTGGGATTTGGCACCCGATAATAATTTAACAATTAAAGATTTTACAATAAAAATAAGACAAGAGTTTGCCTTTATTCCTTATGTGTCAATTGTTTTTTTATCTGCATTAACAGGTAAAAGAATTGAAACTTTAATGCCCCCCGTTTTAAATGCTTTTGAAAATGCGCAAAGAAAAATTTCTACTAGCATGTTAAATAATGTTATTAGAGATGCTTTTTATTTAAATCCACCACCAAGTTATAAAGGACGTAATTTAAAATTATATTTTTCATCACAAGTAGCTATCCAGCCCCCTCGTTTTGACATTCAAGTTAATGATAAAGGTTTAATTCATTTTTCTTATGAAAGATATTTAGAAAATAAAATTCGCGAAAATTTTGATTTTTGTGGTACGCCAGTTGTTTTACAATTTAAAAATAAGGGTGAAGAAAGACAATGAAAAAATTATTGTTGCATGTTTGTTGTGCACCATGTTTATTAACAATAATAGATAATTTAAAAAATTATCAAATAACGTTATATTTTTATAATCCTAATATAATGGATTTTTTTGAATATGAAAAAAGATTAAATGAAGTAAAGAAAATTGCGGGCATTTATAATGTAGATTTAATTGAAGGTCCATATGAAAATGACAAGTTTTTAACAAAAATAAAAATTTTTGAAAATGAAAAAGAAGGTGGTAAGCGCTGTTTTATTTGTTATGAAATGCGTTTAGAAAAAATGAAAAACTATGGGAAAGATTTTGATTTTTTTGCCTCCACTTTAGTAGTAAGTCCTTATAAAAATAAAGACAAAATTGATCAATTAGGAAGAAAAATGAGTACTAAATATTTGTTCCTAAATTTAGATAAAAAAGGTTTAAAAAAAGACAAAATCAAAAAATATAATATTTATAGTCAAAATTATTGTGGTTGTATATTTAGTAAAAGATAATAGAAATATGGCAGAGTAATCTTATCGTGTTTTTTTATAATTCTTGCCTTATTTCAAAATAAAATGTTATAATAAAATATATAATTGTAATGGCAAAATATATTTTATTATTTTTGTTTTGAGAGATTACAAAGGAGGAAAGCAAGTGGCTGTAAAAAAAGAAAAGATTCGCCATGTGTCAAAGTTGTGTAAAATTGACATTGAGGATAATTTGGATAAGTATTATCAAGAATTTTCTATTATTATGGAAAGTGTTGATAAGATTTTAAATGTTGATGTTGATAAGGACATGTTAATAACGCCAAATCAAAGTATTAATCGATTTTATAAAAATGAAAGTTGTCAAAATTTGAAAACAATTGATGTAAAAAAAGTATTTGGCAAATTAGAAAAAGGTTATCATGTTTTTAAAAGGTGGCAAAAATGAAGAATTTATTAGATTTAGAATTAAAAAAAATTAACCAAATGTTAAAAGAGGGAGTTATTATGCCAATTGATTTAGTAGAAGAGTTTGCTAAAAAAGTGGTGGCTTCTGATTTAAATGCTTTTATTACTTTGAATTTAGATGAAGCTCGTAAACAAGCCCGACTTTTAGAAAAAAAGGAAGTTGATAATATATTATTTGGTATCCCAATTGCTGTTAAGGATAATATTGTTTTGCAAGGAGTTCCAACTACTTGTGGTTCAAAAATTTTAGAAAATTATATTTCTGTTTTTGATGCTACTGTCGTTAAAAAATTAAAAGAAAAAAACATGATAATAGTTGGAAAAACTAATATGGATGAATTTGCTATGGGAGGAACTGGTGAAACAAGTTATTTTGGACCTACTAAAAACCCTTTAAATAAAAATTTTTCTCCAGGAGGAAGTAGTAGTGGTAGTGCTGCCGCTGTTGCTGGAGGTCTAACGCCTTTAGCATTAGGAAGTGATACGGGAGGTAGTATTCGCGAACCAGCGGCATTTTGTGGTCTTGTAGGATTAAATCCTACTTATGGGCGCATTTCACGTTATGGTTTAGTTGCCTTTGCATCTAGCTTAGATCAAATTGGACCAATGAGTCGAAATGTAATAGAAAATGCTCATTTATTTGCTGCTATTAATGGTCCCTCTGATGATGATTTGAATACTTCTTCAGAAAAACCTTTTTCAGTTGATGATATTACTAAAAAGGAAAAATATCGAATTGCTATTCCGAGATTTTGTCTTACAAAAATAATTAATGCCGATGTTGTTTCTGTTTTTTTAAATTGTTTAGATAAGATAAAGGCTGCTGGTCATCAAGTTGATTTTGTGGAAGTTCCTTTTATGAAATATGCGATTCCTTTATATCAGGTAATAGCATTAGCAGAAGCAAGTAGTAATTTATTACGTTTTGATGGTATCAAATACGGTTATCAAACGGAAAATTATCAAGATTATGATGATTTTGTTACAAAAACAAGAACGGCTGGTTTTGGCACTGAAGTAAAAAGAAGAATCATGGTTGGAACTTATGTATTAAGTAGTGAAAATGTTGATGTTTACTATAAAAAAGCATTGCAAGTTAGACGGGAATTAACTGATGAAATAAAAGCCGTTTTTCAACAATATGATTTAATTATGACCCCTGCAACCGTGTCAACTTCATTAATACTAGGAAAGAAAAGAGAACCAAATGAAAGCTTCTTACAAGATTTATTAGCTATTCCTTTTAGTATGTCAGGGCATCCATCATTGGTAATGCCTGCTGATAAAATTGACAATATGCCAATTGGCGTTCAAATTGCGGGTCGCTACTATGATGAGAAGACGATTTATGCCTTTGCTCTAGAGTTAGAAGCATTAGTAAGGGGTGATGAGAGTGTATAAACCAACCATTGGTATGGAAATTCATGCCGAACTTAAAACGGAAGGAAAAATGTTTTCTAATGCTCCTAATTGTTTTTCTGCGAAACCAAATATCAATGTTAATTTAATTGATATTGCTCTGCCCGGAACCCTCCCGCAATTAAATCACGAAGCAATTGAATTAGCGCTTAAAGCAGCTTTAGCATTAAATTGTAAAATTAATAAAAAAATGCACTTTGATCGTAAAAACTACTTCTATTTAGATTTGCCAAAAGGATATCAAATTACTCAACATAACACACCGATTGGTTATGATGGTTATATTGAAATTGAGATAGGTGGCAAACGAAAAAAAATTGCTATTGAATGTGTTCATATTGAAGAAGATACTTGTAAAAGCATTCACGAAGATGACAAAACCTATTTGGATTATAATCGCGCGGGAATTCCTTTAATTGAAATTGTTACCAAACCAGTTATAGAAAGTGCTGAGGAAGTTAAATTATATTTAACAAAAGTGCGGGAAATTTTACGTTATTTAGATGTTAGTGATGTGAAAATGGAAGAGGGCAGTATGCGTTGTGAGGCAAACGTCTCCATTAGTGACACTAATAAATTGGGAACTAAGGTTGAAATCAAAAATGTTGGTTCTATTTCTTATGTAGTAAGTGCAATTGAATATGAAACAAAAAGACAAAAAGAAATTTTATCATCAGGGGGTCAAATAAAATCACAAACAAGAAGATATGTGGAAAATAAAAAGAAAACGGAATTGTTAAGAGAAAAAGAAGGTAAAAATGATTATCGTTATTTTCCTGAATCAGACTTGCCTTTAGTTGAAATAAGTGAAGAAGATATAATGCGGATAAAAGAGGCAATGCCGATTTTGCCAGATCAGTTATATAATAAATATCAACAAGCCGGTATTAATGAACCAACTATAAAGGCGATTTTGTCTTCCCGTGAATTAGCTGCTTTTTTTGAGGAAATTTATGATCAAAAAACAGCACCAATCGCTGCTAAGTATTTAGTTTCAGGAGTTTTAAAATATTTAAATAAGCATGGTTTAACTTTAAAAGAAACTAAATTAACAGCGAAAGATTTTAATGAGTTAATAAAACAAGCGGAATTAAATGATCAACAAATTCAAGCAATTTTAGAAAATCTATTATTAGGGAAAGGCAGTTTAAAAGAAAATCTTAAGCAGATAAAAGAAGGTAGCATTAGTAACGAGGATGAAATTTTAACGATTATTAATGAAGTTATGGCTGAAAACAAAAAAGAGGTTGCGTCTTATCGTGATGGCAATGAGCGAGTTTTAAAATATTTAATGGGTCAAATAATGAAAAAAAGTAAGGGCAAAATTGATCCGCAAAAAGCGCATCAATTGCTTCTTTCCCAATTGTCCTAGTATTGCATATTAGGAGTGTTTATAGTATAATATGATAATAAAGAGGTGGATTGAAATTGAAGAAATTTTGGTTTAATTTATGTAAATATAAATATCTAATAATAGTGTCAATTATTTTAATTGCGTTTATAGGGTTTATAACTTGGGGCATTTTAGCTCTTATTCCTGATCGAGGCGTAAGTTTTTATGGTGGCCGATTAGATGGCGTTGAAGAGTTTAATGTGAGTGAAAGTCGATTGGATGAAGTAGCAGAAACACTTAGTGAAGAAGAGTATATTAAAGATGTTGATGTTTCTTTAGCGGGTAGGATAATAAATTTTCGCATTGAAGTTTTTCTAGGTACTGATTTAATAGTTGCAAAATCAATTAGTGATGAAATTTTAACTCTTTTTTCAGATGAGGAAAAAAGTTTTTTTGATATGCAAATATTTTTAACAAGTGAAGAAGATGAAACTGATGAAGTCGAGGAAGAGTATGATGAGGAACACCAGGAAGAAGAAGAAAAGAGGATTTATCCTCAGATCGGCTATAAACATCGGAATTCATTGAATTTTGTATGGACTAATTAAGGGAGGCAAAGCATGAAAGCGACGAAGGGATTATTCATATTATTAGGCATTTTATTTTTGTTTGTTAGTGGTTATTACTGGTTTTTTATTCAAGAAAGAGATATCACCGGTTTTAGTTTAGCAGAACGACAGTGGATTGAAGAAAACAAAAATAGAGTGATTGATTTAGGGGTTGTAAATAATATTCCACTTTTTACGGCAACGGGAGAAGGAATTTTCTTTTCTTTTCTTGAAGCATTTGAAAAGAAAACGGAATTGGCTTTTAATAAAGTACCATTTACGTATAATAGTGAGATTGATGCAGATTATAAGTTTGTAATTAAAAGAACAATAGAGAAAGATGATATATTATTGTATCAAGATAATTATGTTATTTTATCCCAGCATGGGGAATATTTAAATGATTTAGCTGATTTACAAGCTATTGATGAATTAATTTTTGTTGTTCAAGAATCAGATCAAGAGATTATTGAAGATTTTTTTGTTGATTATGAGTTTGAATTAAAAGTAGTATCTGATTATAGTGACATGTTTGCTACTTCAGAAGAAGAAGTGGAAGAAGAGGAGCAGGAGGGTGAGCAAGAAGAGGAAGAAATAGTAGAGGAAACTTCTAAAAATGAATTTTTGGTTGTGCCTAAAACAATCAATCTTCCCAAAATAGTAGCAAGTTCATATCAAATAGTTTTAAATTTAACAAACTTAGAGTTTTTTTATGTTTTAGAATTAGGCGAAGTTGAAAAACTAAATTCCTTATTAACAAAATATTATCAAGATTGGGAACAAGAAAATTATCAACGTAAATTTTATGAACGATTTAATGATATTTATTTTTCCAAAAAAGAAATTAATGAAAAAGATCAATTAGATTTCCGAGGGAAACGTTATGATTTTGGTTTTGTTTCGCAAACACCATATCATTTTTATGATTATGGTGCTGCTGTTGGCATAAATATTTTATTACTAGAACAATTTGCCGAAAAAACGGGCATCGAAATTCGTTATCATCAATATGATGATATGCAAAATTTAGAAGCAGCTTTTAATAATGGTGAACTAGATTTGATATCAACTAATAAAAGCAAAGATTATGAGATAGATGCACTAGAAACTAATAATATTTTTCGTAATTCTTTTACGGTAATTGGTGATGTTAGAAAAAATGTTATTATTAATTCTTTGGCTGATTTGCGAAAATATGATATTGCAATTTTCCCTGATCCATTTTTAGAATCATTATTAAATAATCATGAAATAGAATATGAATATTTCAATCGTCGCAATCGCGATTATGATGTTGTTGTATTAGAAAATAGTATTTTAGAATTTTATCGTTCGCGTTGGTTTGCCGATTATTATCAAATTTATCAATTGCAGCCAGAAACTAATAGTTTAATGATATTAAGTAGCTCCAATGAAAATGAAATTTTTCGTAATTATTTTAATTTCTATTTAAGTTTTATTGATAAAAATGAAATTTTTCATGCTGGATTTTTAGAAAGTTATGATGTTGATACGAAAATAAATTATAGCCTTATTGCAATTATTTTAGCCTCATTTTTAAGTATTTGTTTTATTGTTTATCTCGTTTTGGTATATGTTTTAGGTTTTCGCAAAGGTGACAATCTAAGCTTATCAAAGGAAAACAAATTAAAATATATTGATTTATTAACATCTTTGAAAAACCGTAATTTTTTGAATGATAATATTGAAAAATGGGATAATTGTGAAGTTTATCCGCAAGCAATTTTGGTGCTTGATTTAAATAATGTTGCTTATGTTAATGATAATTATGGCCATGTTGAAGGCGATAATTTAATTAAAGAAGCGGCCAATTTATTAATTGCTAATCAAGAAGAAAATTCGGAAATCATTAGGACAAGTGGCAATGAATTTTTAATTTATATAGTTGGTGCTGATGAAAAAAAGGTTTCCGCCTATGTTAAAAAATTACAAAAAGAAATGGAAAAACTAAACCATGGTTTTGGGGCGACAATTGGTTATAGTGTTATTGAAAGTGAAATGAAAACAGTTGATGATGCTATTAATGAAGCCACAATTGATATGAGAAATAAAAAGGTGTTGGATTAAAATGAATTGTTTAAATTTACGCAAGTATGCTCGTGAAATTTGGGATCTTTTGCGTTTGCCCGAGATGAATATTTTACCAGCTCATCTTGCTTATTTTTTAATGTTATCAATTGTGCCGCTTTTATTAGTTATAATTATTATAACTACTCAATATGAGGGATCAGCAGCAATTGTAATTGAATTTATTCAAAATAATTTTCCCGAAGCGGCCGGTGAAGTACTATTAGATACAATTACTCGTAGTCGCTTTGAGATAAACCTTATTATTTTTGTTTTATTAAGTATGTTTGTTGCTTCCGGTGGCCTGTATTCAGTTATTATTATTGCTAATGAACTTTATGGCAATAAAGAGGGCAAATTTTTGGTGCGGCGTTTAAAAGCCTTATTTATGACATTTTTATTATTTTTGCTTTTCTTTTTTATGTTAATAGTAATGGCTTTTGGGAATAATATTGTTAATGTAATTAATGATTTTATTGCTAGTGATTCGATAAAAGCACATATTGATGCTTTATTTGTTTTATTGCGTTGGCCGATTGCTTTTCTTTATATTTTATTAGTGATTAATATTATATATACTATCGCACCGGATAATACAATTGGCGTTAAATCAACTTTTTGGGGAGCACTTGTAACTACTATTATGTGGATTTTAGTAACATATATTTATTCGTATTGGGTTGATAATTTTGCTAGCTATGATTTAATATATGGTAGTTTATCAACTTTGATAATTTTCATGATTTGGATTTATGTTTTGTCATATTTTTTAATTTTGGGTCTTGCTATTAACGCAAAAATTTATTATAAAAAAACAAAAACGGGGTGATAAAATGCTATTAGATATACAAACAATGGGTGAAAGAATAAAATTATATTTTCGTAATAATATGTTATTTGTAATTTTTGTAATTATAACGGTTGCCAATGCCTGGTTATTGCGCTACTTTACGGTTGGTAATATTTTTGATAGAGAACCTTTTATTGCTGATGTGGCAACCGTATTGTTTATTGGTGCTTTTGGTTATTTTTTTAAAGGCCAGAATCGTTATCGTTATTTTTTATTTTTTACCATTTTATTTTCTATTTTAGCACTAGTAAATGCAATGTATTATCGTAATTTTAATTCATTTACTTCTATTTCATTAATAGCGACATCTTCACAACTAATAGGTGTGGCGGATGCTATTGTTTTTGATGTTATGCATTTCCGGGATTTTTCTCATTTGTGGCCGGTGGCAGCATTAATTTTTGCCTATAAAAATTTATCTAATCGTGATTTCTTTAAAAAAATTGAAGAAAATGGCCGTGATAAAGTGCGCGCTTTTTCTACATTAGTAGTTGCGATTATTTTATTTGCTTTTTTTGCATCCAATTTATCGGGAGTTGATATTAGTAGATTAGGAAAACAGTGGAATCGTGAATTTATTGTTACGCGATATGGATTGTATGTTTATCATGTTAACGATATGGTTAGTTCCGTGCAATCAAGCTTAACAAATTTATTTGGTTATGATGAAGCACGAAAGAAGTTTATTGATTATTTTGAAGAACGAGATAACAGGCCCTCTATAAATAAATATACTAATATTTTTGAGGGCAAAAATATTATTAGTATTCATGCCGAAAGTTTTCAATCTTTTGTTATGGATTTAGAGTTTAACGGGCGGGAATTAACACCTAATATTAATCGTTTAGCGCAAGAAGGTTTGTTTTTTACTAACTTTTACGCTCAAGATGCCGTTGGCACTAGTAGTGATAGTGAGTTTACATTAAATACATCATTAATGCCTATTAATAGTGGTACAGTGGCAATTAATTATTTTGATCGTGAATATGTTTCAATTCCAAAATTATTAAAAGAGAAGGATTACTATTCATTTAGTATGCATGCTAATAATGGCACTTATTGGAACCGTAATGTTTTACATCCTTCATTAGGTTATGATTATTTTTTCTATCATGAAAAAGATTTTGAATTAGATGAAATAATTCAATTAGGTCTTAGTGATAAGTCTTTCTTCCGCCAGGCAGTACCTATTATTGAAGAAATTCACCAACGGGAAGAAAATTTTTATGGAACTTTGATTACTTTAACTAATCATACGCCGTTTCGTGATATAGTCGAACAAGAGATAGTGGATTTTGATTTTTCACTGCCGTATAGTTATTATGATGAAGAATTAGATATGATGATAGAAGAGGAAATTCCTTTTATTGATGGTACGAGAATTGGTAATTATTTAACGTCAATTCATTATGCTGATGCCGCAATGGGAAAACTTATTGATTTGCTACAGGAAACTGATATCTTAGATGACACGGTGATTGTTATTTATGGTGATCATGATGCAAAATTAAGGAAAGGTGATTATGATCGCTTGTTTAATTATGATCCTGAAACTGATGATATATTAGATTCAGAAGATGAGAATTATATTAATTTTGATTTTTATCGGCGTGAACTTTACAAAAGTGTTCCTTTAATAATTTGGACTAATGATTCTGAGATTCAAGGTGAGGTAGATGAAGTTATGGGGATGTATGATATTATGCCTACTTTAGGAAACATGTTTGGTTTTTATAATCCTTATGCTTTAGGAAATGATATTTTTAGTGTTGATGAAAATGTGGTTGTTTTTCCATCGGGAAATTGGTTAACTAATGAGGTTTATTATAATACTCAGCGTAGCGAGGTTAAGTTAATTAATCCCGAGTATCATGTTAGTGTTGATAAAATTGATTATTTTGAAAATTATGCTGATCGATTATTGACAGTTTCCAGAGGAATTATTATTCATGATTTATTAGCAAAAGATATAGAACAAAAAGAAATAGAAGGAGAAGAGAAATGAAAAAGGATTTGATGTTAATATTATTAGCTGTGGCATTTGTAGTGGGAGTGATAGTAATTTTCACTTTGGTTGCTAGTAGGGAGAGGAAGGATGAACAAACCGCCCAATGGCGCGATTATGTTTTGTATTCAAACACGAGTGAATATGAACAAGAATTGTTTTTTCAACTGGATGATGAATTAGAAGAAGAAGAATTAGCAAGCTTAATTTTTAAATTGTTTGTTGCTAAGTTTTATTCGCTAGATTTTGCTGAAAGTAATAGTGATGTTCGTGGTGTTCAATTTGTTTATGAGCCTTTTCAAGAAAGTTTTATTCAATTAGCACGGGAAAGTGTTTATGAAAGAGTGGAAAGCAAAATTTTTATGTCACGACGCGAAAAATTGCCAATTGTTGAGGAAGTGGAAATTTATAATATAGAAGAAAGTTCTTTTTTGGTTAATGATGTCGAAGAGGAATTCAAATCTTATCTTTTCACAGGTACATTACATTATGACCTGGCAACAGAATATAAAAAAGAATTAGAAGTTGAAATAATTATTAATAATGACCGTTTTGATGTTGTATGGATGGAAACTTATTTAACAAATTAGATATTTATTATTAGTATTAAAAAAAGTAGTTATAAAACTACTTTTTGCATGCTCGTATTAATCCTTTGAATAATGGATGGGAGCGAATAGGACGGCTTTTAAATTCAGGATGAAATTGACAAGCAATAAAGAAGGGATGATTTTTATATTCGATAATTTCAACTAGATTAGAAATTTTATTAATTCCTGAAAAAACGATGCCGTGTTTTTCAAGTAAAGAACGATATTTGTCATTAAATTCATAACGGTGGCGGTGGCGTTCTTTAATATTTCTTTTTTTGTATAATTTATGGGCGAGGGTGTTGTTTTTAATTTCACAATCGTAGTTTCCTAACCTCATCGTGCCCCCTAAATTGATAATGCTTTTTTGTTCTTCCATAATATCAATAATTAAGTTAGCAGAAGAATCATCAAATTCACATGAATTAGCATCCTTCAGACCACAAACATGGCGGGCGAATTCAATGGTTGCCAGTTGCATGCCAAGACATAATCCTAGAAAAGGAATATTGTTTTCTCTAGCATATTGAATAGTTTTAATTTTTCCTTCAATGCCACGGCTGCCAAAACCACCTGGGATAACAATACCATCAATATTTTTAAAAACTTTTTTTAAATCTTTTTTTTCCAGATTTTCTGAATCAATCCAATTAATGTTTATATTTTTTGATTCCTCATATCCAGCATGTTTAATGGCTTCGGCAACTGATAAATAAGCATCTTGCAAACTAGTGTATTTGCCAACAATAGCAATTTCAATTGCTTTTTCATTTAAATTTTCTACTTTGTTAATTAGTTTATGCCAGTTTTTAAGATTGATTCTTTTTTTGGCAATCCCGAAATGATCAATAATAATTTCATCTATTTTTTGCTTATGAAAATTGATTGGAATTTGATATATATTATTAGTGTCAATAGCATCAATTATATTTTCTTTTGCGATACTTGAAAATAATGATAATTTAGATTTTAATTCATCGCTTAAACAATTATTTGCTCGGGCGACAATAATATCTGGCTGAATGCCAATTCTTCTTAATTCAATAATGCTTTGTTGTGTTGGTTTGGTTTTTAGTTCATTAGAACCAAATAGAAAAGGAATTAAAGTAGTATGAACAAAAAGGGTGTTTTTAATGCCTAATTCATATCGAATTTGGCGTAATGATTCTAAAATTGCTGCTCCTTCAATATCACCAACCGTGCCACCAATTTCTGTAATAATAATATCAGCGTGTGATGAATAAGAACTTTCATAAATGCTTTTTTTTATTTCATTAGTAACATGGGGAACAATTTGAACAGTGCCGCCTAAATAATCACCACGTCTTTCATTATCTAAAACCCGGGCGTATATTTTTCCCATGCTAACACTAGAAGAATAGTTTAATTCTTCATCGATAAAACGCTCATAATGTCCAAGATCTAAATCGGTCTCCGCACCATCAGCAGTCACAAATACTTCCCCATGTTGATAAGGCGACATAGTGCCCGGATCAACATTAATATAAGGATCAAATTTTTGCATAAAAACCTTATACCCGCGTGCTTTTAATAAAAGTGCGATGGATGCTGAAGTAATCCCCTTGCCAAGACCAGAAACAACGCCCCCCGTTACAAAAACATATTTCGTCATAATATCCTCCTCACAAAAGAAAATCCTAGAGAGAGAACTCCAGGCTCTTTATCATTGTATCATAAAAAAAACAAAAAATAAAATGGTTTCTTGTTTTTTTTAAAAGTTATGATATAATAATGGTAGTAATATTAAAAAGGAGGATATATGAAAAAAATATTATCTATTACAATAGCATTTTTATTATTTCTTGGCATTGGCTTTTTGGGCCAAGGGGTGGTAGCTTTCTCACCACCACCACCTGAGTTGAGTTGTGATGATTTTGAATTAGGTGTTCGTTATGAAAGAATTTGGCAAGGTCAGGAGGTTACCTTAGCATTAGAGTATACAGTTGATGCATATACGGTTGATGTTTGGGGTGCAACAGATAATACAAATTATCATATGCATCTTGGCATGAAAGGTGCGACAACAGATTGGAATGTCAATCCATGGCAAGGGAGCGAATCATTGTTTACTTTTTACTATGATACGCAAGAACCACTGACATTAAATCCAAATCAAAAAACAGCTATGTTTTCGGTTAGTACTGGTTCGCCCGGCACACCTTTTGGTTTTTATTTTGGCGAAAGACAAATAAAATTAGGATTTAATGTTCATCGCGAAAGTCCGGAACATGGTGTTGAAGAATTGTGGTGTGAAAAAGAGGTTGAGTTTGAAGTTATTTATGAAACACAAGTTTTTGATGAAGAACCACCACGAGAAGATTATGTTTATGTAGCAGGCGATGAAATAAAAGTTACTTTTGAAAATTTACCAACAAATCATGATGCTGCCATTGATCTTTATTATTCGTGGTATCCGGAAACTGGCGATGAGGCGACTTTATCAACAGGAGCTGGATATGGGAATACTTCTGATCCTAATGGTAATTATGGTGATGATGCTACGATTTGTTTTCAACGTAATTTAGTAGAAGGATTGCAGCAAGATCAGTTTGGTGATATGGATGTATGGTGTAAGGTTGTTGGACAGCCTAGTAATGGCGAGTTAGAATTTACTGGGACAGTTAAGGAAGGTGTTGAACCACCAGGCGAAGTGTATTTTGTCTTGATTGTAACTGATTCAAATCCAAATGTACCAGATGTAATAATTGGTCATAAACCTTTTTTAGAAGGTGATGGTGGACCAGATTCTAAGTATATTTTTGTTGGCATGGAAGATGTAGCGGCATTATTAGAAGAAACCTTAGGTGTTACTTTCCCGGATTTATTAAACCTTGGTAATTTATATGAAACTACTGAACCAGCTACTTTTGGTAAAGCAGGAATTGGTTCGATTACTTTTGCACCAGGTTTAAACATTCTAGGCCACGGGCCTGAATTAGAACATTTGGCAACAGAGTTTAATATTGAGTATGATGCTGAAAATAATCGCCTGCGGGCATCAGTAAATACTGAAGTTTTAACATTTTTAGCCGGTGTTGGTGCAACAATTCAATTTGATAATGCAATGGCATTATTAGGAGCAGAAGGAATCACTGAAGACAATATTTTAGATTTCATTGATATTTATGTTTATGATGGTGGCACGTTAGTGGAAGATTTAAGTGATTATCTTGATCTTAGTGGTATAGTTTATGATGATGAATATGATATTTTGTATATTCCTGTAAACCATTTTACTGATTATGAAATAAGATTATTAGGTGACACGGAAGAAATTCCCGAAACTGGCGTTCAAGAAAATTTTACATGGTTGCTTATAGTCGGAGTAATGTTAGCTGGTAGTGCCTATTTAATTAGAAAAAAATTAAGAGCGTAATGCTCTTTTTTTTTAATGTGATATAATATTAATGGTGATAAAATGACAAAAAAGGGTTTTGTTATAAGTATTTTTTTTCTGTTGGTAGTTGGTTTTTTTTGGTTTTTCTTTTTTATGGAAGATAGTAATGAAAAAATTAGAAAAAAATATTATGATAATATTGAAGAAAATTCAAATGAGACAGAAAAGACTATCTTAAATCAGTTTGAAGAGTTACTAGAAATTAATTCTGAAATAGTTGGTTGGATTAAAGTTCCAAATACTAATATTGATTATCCAATTGTTAAAGGTAATGATAATGTTTTTTATTTAGATCATGATTTTAAACGCGAACCGGAAATTCGCGGTGCTATTTTTATGGATTATCGAAATAAAAGTGATGTTAGTGATCGTCATACAATTATTTATGGTCATCAATCACGATTAGGTATTATGTTTACGGAGTTAAATAAATTTAAAAAACAAGACTTTTTTGAAAATAATGAAAAAATATATTTAACAACTTTATATGAAGAGCAAGAATGGCAAATATTTGCTGCTTATGAAACAAGTACTAATTTTCATTATATTGTAATTGATTTTAGTAGTGATGAATCTTTTTTATCAACGGTGGAACAGTTTCAAAAAAGATCAAAATTTAATCGTACTGTTAATATTACCAAAGATGATCAAATTTTAACTTTATCAACTTGTGTTCATGGTGTTGAGGGAATGCGTTTTGTTGTCCAAGCAAAAAGAATTCGTTAAAAAAAGATTTTTTATTTTAATTTTTGAAAAAATGTTTTATGTGATAAAATTATAGTAGGTGATAATAATGGAAAAAATAGGAATATTATTTGCACTTGTAATTTTAGTTGTATTATGGCTTTATTATCAAAATGTTTTTTTAGAAGATTTTGAAAAGGATTTTTCGGAATCAATCGAAGAACGAGTTAATGATTCTAAAGAAGAGAATGATGAAGAGACTAGAACCGGGGAAGGCTTTTTTAATGAAGCTCGTAAAGAAGCTTTCCGTAATGAGATTAGGCAATTTGAAATAATACTAAATAGTGAATATTATATTCTTTTTCTTGATAAAAGTTTTGATGAGGATGTAGTTTATGTTTTTAAAGAGGGACAGAACATGAATGAGAATGAAATAGATGAATATCACATCCCAGGAGATGGAAAAGCGGTTTTAAAAAGAACAGGCCATATTGCATTTGCCATTACAGATAATTATTGGTGTGCTACAAAAGGTTTTGAAGAAAATGAAATAAAGATTGAAGTATTAGCTAAAGAGTGTTTTCATGAAGATTTGAGTGCTTATTAATTTGATAAAGTGTGAGACAGGGTTAAAATTATAAAACAAAAATAAATTATTAAAATAAGAGTGAATGCTCTTTTTTTAATCTTGTGATATAATATTGAAGTGAAAAAAAAGTAATTTAGAGAAGGTGACTTATGGATAAAATAATAATAAAAGGTGCGCGAGAGCATAATTTAAAAAATATTGATATTGAATTACCAAAAAACAAATTTATTGTTATGACCGGCGTTAGTGGTAGTGGCAAAAGTAGTTTAGCATTTGATACTATTTATGCGGAAGGACAAAGACGTTATATTGAAAGTTTAAGTGCTTATGCTCGACAATTTTTAGGTGGTATGGAAAAACCCGATGTCGATAGTATTGAAGGATTATCCCCAGCAATTAGTATTGATCAAAAAAAAACTAGCAAAAATCCTCGAAGTACAGTTGGCACAATTACTGAAATATATGATTATTTGCGTCTTTTGTATGCTAGAATTGGCATTCCTTACTGTCCGACTCATCGGATTCCTATTTGTTCACAAAGTATTGAACAAATGAGTGAACAAATTTTGAAGTTAAAAAATGAAACTAAAATAAAAGTTTTAGCACCCATTATAAATGCTAGTAAGGGGACGCATAAAGAATTATTGGCAAAACTAAAAAAAGAAGGATACGTTCGTTTAGTTATTAATAATGATGAATATGAAATTGATGAAGCACCAGCGTTAGAAAAAAATAAAAAACACAATATTAGTGTTATTGTTGATCGCTTAATTATTAAAGAAGAAATTTATAGTAGGTTACATGATTCAATAGAAACAGCCGCTAAATTAGCAGATGGTAAAGTGCTTATTAAAGTAGTTGGCGCCTCAGATATTGTCATGAGTGAAGCATATGCCTGTCCTTATTGTGATTTTTCCATGGCAAAACTGCAACCAAATCTTTTCTCTTTTAATTCGCCTTACGGAGCTTGTGAAGAGTGTAATGGATTAGGGGTAAAATTAACAATTGATCCTGATTTAATTGTGCCCAACAAAGAATTAAGCATTAATGAGGGTGCTATTGTTGCATTAAGTAATAATAACAATAGTTTTTTTACGGGGTTATATGCTGCTGCTGAATATTATAATATTGACATCGATAAACCTTTTAAAAAATTAACTAAGAGTGAAACAGATATTATTTTTTATGGTTCAAAAGATAAATTAAAATTAAAATATCAATCTAAATCTGGCAACCTTCACTATTCAAATAATTATTATGAAGGAATTATAAATCATTTACAAAGAAGGTATATTGAAACAAAAAGCAATTGGATTCGTGATTGGATTGAACAATATATGCGCGAATATGTTTGTTCAACTTGTCATGGCGCCAGATTAAATGAATCTGTTTTATCGGTGTTTGTTAATAAAAAAAATATTTATGAGCTTACAAATTTAAGTATTTTGGAAATAAAAAATTTTTTTAACACCTTAAAATTAAATAAAGAAGAACAAGCAATATCAAAATTAATTATTAAAGAAATAAATGATCGCCTTTCATTTTTAATTAATGTTGGTTTAGACTATTTAACACTTGCTCGTAGTGCGGCAACTTTAAGTGGTGGCGAATCACAAAGAATCCGTTTAGCAACGCAAATTGGTTCGCAATTAAGTGGGGTGTTATATGTTTTGGATGAGCCAAGTATTGGACTTCATCAACGTGATAATAAAAGATTAATAAATTCATTGCAAAAAATGCGTGATTTGGGCAATAGCTTGATTGTTATTGAACATGATATAGAAACAATGTTATCAAGTGATTATTTAATCGATATCGGTCCAGGAGCAGGCGATCATGGTGGTGAAATTGTTGCCCAAGGAACCCCTAATCAAGTACAAAAAAATACTAAAAGTTTAACAGGAAAATATTTAAGTGGCAAAGAGCAAATAACAGTGCCCAAAAAAAGACGTTTTGGCAACAGCTTGTTTTTAGAAATAAAAGGTGCCGCCGAAAATAATTTAAAAAACATAAATGTTAAATTCCCTCTCGGAAAACTAATTTTAGTTACGGGCGTTAGTGGTAGTGGCAAAAGCAGTTTAATAAATCAAATTCTTTATAAAGGAGTAGCAGCCAATCTTTATAAAACAAAAGAAAGACCAGGAAAATTTAAATCAATTGATGGTATAGAATTGGTTGATAAAGTAATTGCTATAACGCAAGACCCAATTGGGAGAACACCACGCAGTAATCCAGCAACTTATACGGGCGTTTTTGATGAGATTCGTGCTGTTTTTGCATTAACTAAAGAAGCAAAGCAAAGAGGATATCAAAAAGGGCGATTCTCTTTTAATGTTAAAGGGGGGCGATGTGAAGTTTGTCAAGGTGATGGGGTAAAAAAAATCGCCATGCATTTCCTGCCCGATGTTTTTGTTCCTTGTGAAGTTTGTCATGGAACACGTTATAATAAAGAAACATTAGAAATAAAATATAAAAATAAAAATATTTATCAGGTATTAGAAATGCGCGTTGAAGAAGCAATTGTGTTTTTTGCTAATATCCCAAAAATTAAAAATAAACTACAAATGTTAATGGATGTTGGTCTTTCGTATATAAAATTAGGACAAAGTGCGCCAACTTTATCTGGTGGCGAAGCGGGGCGCATTAAACTAGCAAAAGAGTTGCAAAAAAAGCCAACCGGAAAAACTTTATTTATTTTAGATGAACCAACAACCGGCCTTCATTCTGAAGATATTAAAAAACTGCTTAAAATCTTAAATCGTATTGTTGATCATGGTGATACGGTAGTAGTAATTGAACACAATTTGGATGTTATTAAAGTAGCTGACTATATTATTGATTTAGGACCAGAAGGGGGCGATGGTGGTGGTAAAGTAATTGTTTGTGGAACCCCAGAAGAAGTGATACAATGTAGGAAGAGTTATACCGGAGAATTTTTAAAAAAATTAATTTAAAGGAGGTTTTTTTATGACACCACACATTAATGCTAAAAAAGGAGAAATTGCTAAAACGGTTATTATGCCTGGCGATCCATTGCGAGCAAAATTTATCGCCGAAAATTATTTAGAAGATTATCAATTGGTAAGTAATGTAAGAGGAATCGATGTTTATACCGGTTTTTATAAAGAAAAAAAATTAACAATTATGGCCTCGGGAATGGGTATTCCTAGTATGGGAATTTACTCTTATGAACTTTTTAAATTTTATGAGGTTGATAATATAATAAGAATTGGTTCTTGTGGTTCTTATGATGCGAAAATAAATCTGTATGATTTAATTTTAGTAACAGAAAGTTATTCGCAATCAAATTATGCTAATGAGCAAAATGGTAGTAATGATAAAATAATTAAGAGTGATGATTATTTAAATGCTAAAATTGAAGAAAATATTAATAATAAATATTTTAAAGGAAAAATATATTGTAGTGAGGCTTTTTATAAAGAAAGAGCTTATCAAGAATTTGCCGAAGCGGGCTGTTTAGGAGTTGAAATGGAAACATTTGCACTTTTTCATAATGCGAAAGTTTTTAATAAAAAAGCAGCTTGTTTATTAACAGTATCCGATAGTTTAGTAACAAAAGAAAAAACAAGTAGTAGGGAAAGAGAGCAAAATTTTACCGAAATGATAGAAATTGCTTTAAATACGGTGGTTAATTTATGAGAAGAAAAACATATCATATAAATGGCTATGACATAAATTTGGTGAAAACTGATAAATTTCGTCAAGTAAAGGTTAATATGCGTTTTGTTCGTAATAAGACGGACCAGCAAGTTGAACGGGAAATTTTATCCAAAGTATTAACGCAAGCATCAAAAAAATATCCGAGTCGAAAAAAGATTGGTGAAAAAAAAGAGGATAATTATTCGCAATTTGTGAAAGGATATACAATTCCAATTCTTGGTGAAAATTCAATTGTCAAATTTGAAACAACCTTTATTAATGAAAAACATTTAAAAAAAGGGCATCATGAAAAGTGTTTAGATTTTTTTATGGAATTAATGTTTAATCCAATTGAAAATTTTCGTGATAAAGAATTTAAATCAGCGCAAAAAAAAATAAAAAACAATTTTGATGGCACATTAGAAGATCCGGTTTATTATGCTAATATAAAGGCTTTGATTAATGCCGGTTATGGGATGTTTTATCAAGAAGATAATTATCAAAAATTACAAAAAATAACAAAAGAAGATGTCTATCAAAGTTATTTGGAAATGATAAATAATGATATTTTAGATATTACCATTGTTGGTGATGTTAATGAAGAAATTATTGAGTATTTTAAAGAGCGAATTTCGAAACGAAAAAGAAAAAAAATGGCGCCCGCTTGTTATTTTCCAGCAGTTAAAAAACAAGAACTTATTGAGGAAAAAGAGTTTTCCCAATCAAAGTTGGTCATGCTTTATAAATTAAAAGCAATTGATTTATCAAAAAAATATATTCATGTTGAATTACTAGAAAATATTTTAGGTGGCAGTAGTACTTCGCGGTTATTTACAAATGTTCGCGAAAAAAAATCATTAGCTTATGATGTGCGGTCTCATTTTAATTATTATAAGGGTTTAGTTTCAATTAATGCTGGTATTGATGCTGATAAATATTTACCGGCGCAAAAAATTATTAAACAACAATTAGCAGATTTAAAAGGTGGCAATATTACGGAAAAAGAATTAAAAGATGCTAAGAAAAAAAGTTTAAACGAGCTAAAAACAATGAATGATCGCATGGGATTAATTGTTAATAATGTTTATGTTGAGAAATATTATGGTTTTTACTCTGATACAAAAACAATACAAATTATAAAGGAAACAACATTGGCAGATTTAGTTGCAGTAGCTAATAGTTTAGAGTTAGATACAACTTATTTTTTAAAGGGGGTTGCTGATGCAAAGACAAATTAAAGGAATTGGTATTAAATATTATTATCAAAAATTGTCAAATGGTTTGGAAATTTTTGTTATTCCAACATCATTTGCCACAAAAATGGCTTCTTTTACGACCAAGTATGGTTCTGATCACTTAGAATTTAAAAAAAAGGGTGAAGCAAATTTTGTTAAAACACCTTCTGGAATCGCTCATTTTTTAGAACATAAATTATTTGAATATGATAAAGAATCAGTTTTTGACTTTTTTCATAAAAACGGCGCTTATTGTAATGCTCTCACTGATAATGAAAGAACGACTTATTATTTTTCTGGACCTGATAATTTTAATAAAAATCTTAACTTTTTGTTAAACTATGTTCAAACCCCTTATTTAACAAATGAAAATGTTGAAAAAGAAAAAGGCATTATTTTACAAGAATTAAAAATGCGTCAAGATGATAATTTTATTTTCTTATATGAAACGTTTGCTACAAGTTTATTTCAAGTTCATCCGAGGGGGATATCAGTTGGTGGTGAAATGGCAGATGTCGAAAAAACGACCAAAGAAGATTTAATGCAATGTTATGAAACTTTTTATCATCCTTCTAATATGTTTGTAGTTGTTTGTGGTGATATTGATCCTAAAAAAGTAATTGATGTTATTCAGCAAAATCAACAAACTAAGGAATTCCCATCATCACCTAAGATTGAATTAAAGAAATATGATGAGCCAGATGAAGTTGCTAAAAAAGAAATAATTATTAATCGTGATATTAAAACCCCTAAAGTGACATTTAATTATAAAATTAATATTACAAATAATATTGCTGATAGGGTATTGTTAGATGTGATTTTAGATTTATTTACAGATTGTGTTTTTGACAAACATGGTGAATTAAATGAAAAAGTATCAGATTTAACGGAAAATGATCTTCGAGTTTCGCAGCTTCTGGTGGAAAAACATTGGGTGCTTAGTATTTGGGCGGAAACGCATCATGCGGTTAAAGTGATTAAAATAATAAAAGAATATTTGCAAGATTTTCAAGTTGATGTTCAAACATTTAATCGCAAAAAGAAGAATGCTTTAAGTTATTTCTTAAAATTAGGCGATTCGACTTCGGGACTAAACAATTTTTTTACTAGTTTTTTAGCTGAGCATGGTCATATTGATGAAGATTATTATTTAAAGTTTAAAAATCTTACTTATGAAGATTTTATGAAGGAAACAAAAAAATTAAAATTTGATAATTATAGCAAAGTAATTATGCAAAAAGATTTGCAAAAAAAATAAAATTATGGTAATTTTAATAAGGATGAGGAGGCATTATAATGGAAGTTGTATTATTGATAATTAGTATTTTATTAATTATGGTTGTATTATTACAAAGTGATAAAGCAGGTGGCGCTTCAATAGCTATTACGGGCGGTAGTGAAAGTTTATTTGCTAATCGTAAAGAACGAGGTTCAGAACTTTTTATTACGCGCGTAACAATCTTTTTAGGGACAACGTTTTTCTTGCTTTGTTTATTTATGGGTTTTTAAAATTTATTTGACAAAATAAATATATTAGTTATAATGAAAATAGCACGAGAGATCGTGCGTTGGGAAAGTTATTTCACGGTAAAAAAGTGGAATAGCGCCCAAGCCCCCTGATAAGGTCTCCTTTGGAGGCCTTTTTTTGAAGCAGTAAGTATGATAAGATAAGAGTGGTGAAAAAAATGATATATACTTCTAAAGCAAACAAAAAAATTAAATATTTAAAAAAATTAAGACAAAAAAAATATCATGAACAAGATGATTATTTTTTAGTTGAAGGTCATGATATTGTTGGTGAAGCTTTTCATAGCAATATTTTGGAAGAAGTATATTTATTAGAAGATCGGAAAATAAATTTCCCGGTTTTACAAAATTATCTTAGCAAACCAGTTGCGCAATATTTATCAAGTCAAAAAAGTAGTGACTTTGTCTTTGGTTTGTGTCGAAAAAAGCCATCACAAGCAATTGGCAAAAGGGTTCTTTATTTAAGTGAAATTCAAGAACCAGGTAATCTAGGGGCAATGCTTCGTAATGCGTTAGCATTTAATATTGATACAGTAGTTTTACATAAAACCTGTGATTTATATCACGAAAAAACAATTCGCAGCAGTAAGGGGGCTTTTTTTAATCTTAATGTGATAATTGATGATGATTTAGATTTGTTAAAAAAAATGTCCGAAGATTATCAAATTATTGCCACCGCAAAAAAATCATCGCAAACAATAAAAAATGTTGTAAATAAAAAAAAGTTTGTTATAATAATGGGCAATGAGGGGCATGGCATTTCAAAAACTGTTTTAGCTTATGCTCATGAAGTAGTAGCGATTCCGATTGCTGCTAATTGTGAGAGTTTAAATGTTGCCGTTGCTTCAGGAATTTTATTATATGAAATAGATAAAGGGTGATTGTATGATTTGTGTTGGTGAAATAATTAATACTCATGGCATAAAAGGGGAAATGAAAATAAACTCTACTTTTGCAAAAAAGGAAAAAGTTTTTCAGGTTGGCAAATATATTTATATTGGACCAAAAAGAAAAAAATTTAAAATTTCTCATCATCGCATTTATCGCAATAGTAACTTAATAAAATTAGAAGGATATGAAAATATTAATGAGGTCCTACCTTATAAAGGAGAATTTCTTTATATTAATCGTGATGATCTTATTACTGATGAGTTATTAATTATGGATTTAATTGGCTATCAAGTTATATATGATAATAAACAAATTGGTTTTGTAACAGGATATTTTAATAATAATGCCCAAGACATTTTAATTGTCGAAAATGGCACAAAAAAGCATTTTATTCCTTATGTAAAAAACTGGATCCAGCAAATAATTGATAAAAATATATATTTAGAAAAAATAGAGGGTTTAATTGATGAAAATTGATATTATTACTTTATTCCCTGACATGTTTACTGAAATATTTAATCATTCGATAATTAAAAGAGCAATTGACGCTAAAAAAGCAGCAATTCAGATTATTAATTTGCGTGATTTTGCTAATAATAAGCATAAAAAAGTTGATGATTATCAATTTGGTGGTGGCAAAGGGATGGTTCTATCCCCCCAGCCCATTTATGATGCTGTTAAAAAATTAAAAAAAGCAAATTCAAAAGTAATTTTAATGAGTCCGCAAGGTGAAGTTTTTCATCAAAAAAAAGCGTATCAACTAGCACAAGAAAAACATTTAATCATTATATGTGGTCATTATGAGGGTGTTGATGAACGTGTTTTAGATATTGTTGATTTAGAAATATCAATTGGTGACTATATTTTAACGGGTGGTGAACTGCCCGCCATGGTGTTAACTGATAGCATTATAAGATTAGTTGATGATGTTATTGCTTTTGAATCCCAACAACAAGAATCTTTTAATGATAATTTGCTTGATTATCCTGTTTATACAAGGCCGGCTAATTTTCGGGGCCGGAAAGTTCCGGAAATATTATTATCAGGTCACCATCAAGAAATAGAAAAATGGCGCCTTAAGGAAAGAAAAAGAAAAACGGCTTTAAGAAGGCCAGATTTATTAGAAAGAGGAGATGACAATGAAAAATAAAAAATTTGTTTTAATTGATGAAATGAAATATTCCTCATATACCAATATGGATTTTGTTGAAGGATATGAATTTAATCCCAAAAATAATATTCGTTATTCTAAAATAGCAATTAAAAAAGTAATAATATTTAATCGTGATTTTATTCAAATGATTTTAAAGAAAAAAATTCAAAAAAGATTGGATTTTTATGTCAAAAGTTTGCTTTTAACAATTGAAGAAGAAGATAGTCATGCTGCTCCCAAAGCTCTTGAAGATATTGATCGGTTGCGATCGATACTATATAATAAATATTACAAATTTTTAGATGAATCATATTATCAATTATTAGTTAACAAAATTGAAAATTTTTATCGAAAATTGGAAGAAAAACAGTTAGCATTTTATGCAAAAGATGAAAAAACTTATGAAGAAGCAGAAAAAGCAAAATAAAAGTAGATATTTTGAAAAAAATATGATAAAATTACCTATGTGTGATCCGCTAATTAGTTATTATGATTGCAACATTATAAAAAGGAGAGTGACATTGTGAATTTAGTTGATAAAATAACACAAAGCCAAATGAAGCCAAATGTTCCTGAATTTCGAGTAGGTGATACAGTTAGTGTTGGCGTGCGTGTTTTTGAAGGAAAAAGAGAAAGAATTCAAAAATTTGAAGGAATCGTGATCGCTATAAAAAACAGTGGTATTGCGAAAAACTTTACCGTTCGTTCAATTGCTAGTGGTGTTGGTGTCGAACGTGTTTTTCCTGTTAATTCACCTAAAGTTGAATCAATTAATGTTTTACGAAAAGGAAAAGTTCGCCGTGCGAAATTACATTATTTGCGCGACATGGTAAAACAAGTAAGAATAAAAGAACGAAAATAAATTTTAAATGGGGTTGGTTTTATGAATGAGCGTGAAATTAAATCAGGTTATGATATTGAAAAAAGAAATGCGGCTTTAGAAAATTTAAAAGAAGCCGTTGTCTTTTTGTTAATTGTTATTATGATTATTTTAATTCGCATGTATATTATGACACCGGCTGTTATTAATGGTGATTCGATGGAACCAACTTTACATGATGGTGATATTGTTTTTTTATATCGTAATGTTAATGAAATTAATCGTTTTGACATTATTGTTCATAGTTATCAAAACGACAGTTTAGTAAAAAGAGTAATTGGCTTGCCTGGTGAGTTTATTGAATATGAAAGCAATCGTTTATACGTTAGTCAGGAATATATTCCCGAAAATTTCATTAATGCTGATATGGATGATTTTATATTAACAGAATTATCATATAATCAAATTCCCGAAAATTATTATTTTGTTTTAGGTGATAACCGCAATTTTTCCAAAGATAGTCGTTCGATTGGTTTAATTCATATTGATGATATAGTAGGAAGAAGTGTTTTTCGTATTTATCCTTTCGCTAAATTTGGTATTTTAGAATAAAAAAAGAACTTGGTTCTTTTTTTTTGGTTATGATATAATAAAAAAAGGAGGTTTTTCTATGACAAACATTAATTGGTATCCTGGTCATATGCCAAAAACGAAAAGAAAGATAAAAGAAAATTTATCTTATATAGATGTTGTTTTTGAATTGGTTGATGCTCGTATTCCATATTCTTCAAAAATAAAAGAATTTGATGATTTGTTAAAAGAAAAACCACGTATTTTAATTTTTACAAAATATGATTTATGTGATCAAGATGAAACAAATAAATGGATAAAAAGTTATCAAAAAGAAAATTATGAGACAATTAGTTTTAATTTATTAGAAGATAAGGTGCAAAAGTTAAAAGCATTGAGCGAAAAGGTATTAGCAAACAAAACAGCGCACCGATTAGAAAAAGGATTTTTAAAAAGAAGAACACGGGTTTTGATTATTGGGGCGCCAAATGTTGGCAAGTCAACTTTAATTAATCGCTTAGTAAGCAAAAAAGCTACTAAGGTGGCAAACCGTCCAGGTGTTACAAAAGCGTTAGCATGGATTAGAATTGATGATGAGATGGAACTTTTAGATACGCCTGGTATTTTATCACCAAGATATTCAAATCAGGAAATAGCTTTAAATTTAGCTGCTTTTTTAGCAATAAAAGAAGATCTAATACCTTTAGAAGAAGTTGTCAATCATATTTTAAAAATTTTAATTAAATATTATCCCGAAGTTTTAAAAAAAAGATATCAATTAACAACATTAACTGATTCTGAAGCAATTTTAAATGCCATAGGAAAGCGGCGCGGATGTTTGGTAAAAGGTGGCGTAGTTGATACGGAAAAAGCTATGCAAGTTGTTTTAAATGATGTTAGAGAAGGTTATTTATCCGGAATTACTTTTGATAAAAAGGAGTTATAATATGTATATTGGCGGTAAAAATGTAATTCAAAGTGCGATTACTAATAATGTTGCAATTAAAAAAGTTTATATTTGGCACAAATTTAAGGATGATTTTATTATTTCGGCGTTACAAAAACGAGGAATTACCATAAAATATATTGATAAAACGTTTTTAAATAAATTTGCTGATAAAAATCATCAGGGTATAATTATTGATATTGATGATTATCAGTATGCCGATCTTGATGATTTTCTTCATCAAAAAGATGGTTTAATTGTTATTTTAGATCATGTTGTTGATCCGCAAAATTTAGGTGCTATTATTCGTTCCTGTGAAGCTTTTAAAATTAGTGGCATTATTATTCCTAAAGACCGGAGTGCAAAAATAAATGAAACGGTTATTCGTGCTAGTTCTGGTGGCGTTTGGGGGGTAAAAATAGCACAAGAAACTAATTTGTCGCAAACAATAAATCTACTAAAGCAACATGATTATTGGATCATTGGGGCGGATTTAAATGGTTCAAAACCAGAAAATATTGATTTCTGTGGAAATATAGCTTTAGTACTAGGAAATGAAGGGTTTGGTATTAGTAAATCAGTAGCAAAAAAATGTGATTTTTTTATTACGATTCCTATGCTAGGAACAGTTAATAGTTTAAATGTTTCGGTAGCAACCGGAATTCTTATTTATGAGGCGCAAAGGAGGAGGGAAAAATGAAATATCAAAATTATAATGATAATGAATTATTAAATTATATTGCCGAAGCAAATGAAGAAGCTAATGAGATTTTGTATGAAAAATACCGTCCTTTAATTATTGGCACTGCCAATAAAATGTACAAAGGGTGTCAAGGATTTGGGATTGATGTTAATGATTTAATACAAGAAGGAATGTTAGGTTTAAACCAAGCAATTAAAAATTTTTCCGAACATAAAAACACAAGTTTTTATACATTTGCTAAAACTTGTATTGAAAGAAGAATGTTAAGTTTAATTGTTTCCTCAAAGCGCCAAAAAAACAAAATATTAAATGAATCGTTGTCTCTTAATGTTGAAATTGATAATGGTGAAGTATTAAATTTAGAAGAAATAATTGGTAGTGATAAAGAAGATCCTTTTCAATGTTTGTTAGCAACAGAAAGTGAAAATGAATTAATTGCTAAAATAAAAAAACAATTAACTGATCTAGAAAATAAAGTTTTCTTGTTAAAAGTGAGTGGTTTCGATTATAATGAAATTGGTATTATTTTGGGCAAGACACCAAAATCAATTGATAATGCCCTACAAAGGATAAAAAATAAAATAAAAAAGTTAGGAGAGTAGGATGTTAAAAGTAGCAAATGTAACAAAGTATTATGATGATTTTTTAGCGGTTGATGATTTATCGTTTTCCGTTAATCGTGGTGAAATTTTTGGCCTGTTAGGTGTGAATGGTAGTGGTAAGACAACAACTTTTCGTGTTATAATGGGTCTGCTTGATTATGAAGGGGGCAAGGTTACTTTAGATAACAAAAACATTAATTATAATGTTACTGATAAAATTGGTTTTTTAACTGAAGAACGGAGCCTATTAACAAAATTAACTGTTAAAGAACAATGTATTTTTTATGGCGTTTTAAAAGGAATGAGTGAAGAAGAAGTTTGTGAGAAAGTCGTGATGTATCTTCGCAAATTTGGTATTTCTGATTATTGGGAACGGCCGATAAAAGAGTTGTCAAAGGGAAATCAACAAAAAATTCAATTTATTACCGCGATTATGAATGAACCAGAATTGTTAATTTTAGATGAACCGTTTGCAGGATTAGATCCTTTTAATGTTGAATTATTTAAAAAACAAATATTAGAAATGGCCGATAAAGGATGTATGATTATTTTTTCAACTCATCGCATGGAACATGTGGAACTTTTTTGTAAAAAAATAGTAATTATTCAAGATGGTCGTGAAGTATTAGGTGGTGAAATTGCTAAAATAAAAGAAGATTACCAACAAAAAAATATTTTTATTAATGGTGAAGATATTAAGAAAAAAGATTTAGAGGCAATTGAAGGGGTTGTTTCTGTTAGCAAAAATGGTGATGACTTTGAAGTTAAAATAAAAGATGCATCTTATTTAGATAATGTTTTTAAACAAGTAAAAGATCATCGTTTATATAAGTTTTTATTGCAACAACCGTCTTTAAATGAGATTTTTGTGGCGAAAGTAGGTGAAAAGTATGGCGAGTAAATTATGGTTTTTAATAAAAGTTAGCTTAAATCGAAAAATAAAAACTAAATGGTTTGTCATTGTCAATGCGCTTTTAGCAATTTTGATAGTGGCGCTTGCTAATATTGATATTATTATTACTTTTTTCGGTGGTGAATTTGATCGCAAAGAACAAGTTTATGTTGTTGATAAAACTGAGAAAAGCTATGATATTTTAAGTGAGCAATTATTGGCGATGGAAAAAAGAGTTTTTGGTTTTGATGAATCATCTTTTGAACTAAACTTAATTGATAAAGATGATTATGATGAATTTGATTATGAGGAAATTATTGCTGAGGAACCGTCGAGTATTGTCATTTATTTAATGCCTAGCGAAAATGTTATTGAAGCAAAGTTAATTACCGAAGTTTATTTGGGCACCGTAAAACAACAAATCATTTTAGGAGCGTTAAATGAAACAAAGGCTATTATTGCTTTATTAGAAACAGAAATTGATCAAGATGAATTGGCCAAAATAACCACGCCAATTGAAGTAGAAAGAGTTATTTTAGATGAAGAAAAAGACAGTGAAGAAGAAATGCAAGCAGCAATTATGACAACGGTTTTTCCTTTTGTTATTCTTCCTTTTTTCATGTTAACTATTTTTTTAGTTCAGATGATTGGAGCCGAAGTTAATGATGAGAAATCAAGTCATGGCATGGAAATAATAATTTCTAGTGTCCCGCCGAAAATTCACTTTTTTGCTAAAATAATCGCTGGTAATTTGTTTGTTATTATTCAGGGGTTGCTTTTGTTCATATTTGGGTTAATAGCGCTATTAACCCGCCAATTAATACCATCCACTGGGATTACTGATGGTGTTAGTGCCGAGGTAGGTAATTTAGTTAGAATGGTTCTTGATAGTGAATTTGGCAGTCAATTAGTTTATATTATTCCGTTAACTTTAATTTTAATGTTATTAACTTTTATTGCTTATGCGCTATTAGCAGGTATTTTGGCGTCGATGACAACTAATATAGAAGATTTCCAACAATTACAAACACCGATTGTTATTATTTTAGTAATTGGTTATTATTTATCAATTATGGCGGGGGTATTTACGGGGGCAACATTTATAAAGGTTCTTTCTTTTGTTCCCTTACTATCAGCAATTTTATCACCATCGTTATTAGTGTTGGAACAAATTAGCATAACGGAAGTATTAATTTCTATTTTGTTGATGGTTATATTTAACTATTTATTAATTAGATATGGGTTAAAAGTTTATAAAGTAGGAATTTTAAATTATTCGACAACTGGTCTTTGGAAAAAAATGTTTAAGGCCTTAAGGAGTTAAAATGAAGAAAGAAGAAGTTGTTGAATTTTTAGATTCTAAAGGAATTAAATATAAAAGATTTGATCATAATTTTGTGCATACGATTGAAGATTTGCAAAAATTAGAATTATATAATTATGGTGTTATAGCCAAAAATTTATTTCTTAGAAATGCTAATGGGCAAATTCATTATTTAATTGTTGTTAAAGGTGATAAAAAGGTTAATTTAAAAGAATTGGGGGAAAAAATTGGCGCGACAAGACTTTCTTTCGCTTCCGAAAGGCGATTGCATGAATGTTTAAAATTGACAAAGGGTTCGGTTACTCCTTTTGGAATTTTAAACAATGTTGATAAAAAAATTGTCGTGGTTTTTGATAAAGAATTAGCTGGCGAAGAAAAGATTGGGTTTCATCCTAATAGTAATGATGTGACATTATTTCTTGCGCACAGAGATATTTATAAAATTATTTCTGATGGGGGAAGCAATATTATGGAAGTTGAACTTTAAAACGTAAAAAGTTACAAAAAAATGCTATAATATTAGAAAGCAAGTATGGCGGAACGGTAGACGCGCAAGCTTGAGGGGCTTGTGGGCAAAAGCCTGTGAGGGTTCAAATCCCTCTACTTGCACCATAATAAGAAAAAAAATAATAAAAGTGATATTTACATTGCCATTCAAAAATTATTTTGGATTTGTAATAATTGACAAAAAACATCATTTATGATATCATTTGATGTTGTGTAGGGCCTTTCTCTACAACCATACAGAAGAGGTTTAAAAACAGAAGTGCCTCAATGGTGAGTCTTAGAAAAATAAGGAGGTAAACATGAAAGCAGTAGTTGAAGTGGGCGGGAAACAGTATTTTGTTAAAAAAGGTACCGTGTTATACGTTGAAAAAATAGCTGGTGAAGTTAATTCAGTAGTTGATTTAGACAAAGTTTTAATGTGTAATGGTGTTTCTGGACGTCCATATCTTCCCAATGTAAAAGTTAAAGCGCGCATAAAAAAACATGATAAGCAGCGAAAAATAACAATTTTTAAATATAAACCAAAGAAAAAATATCGCCGCACCCAAGGTCATCGCCAACCCTATACAATGCTAGTTGTTGAAGAAATTGTAGTGAAATAAAATGATTCAAATAAAAGTAGATTATCAAAAAGAAAAAGTAAGGGAAATTAAAATAACCGGACATGCTGAATATGCTAAAAAGGGTAGGGACATTGTTTGTGCAGCAATCTCAAGTATTGTTATTACGAGTGTTAACGGATTACTTCGTTTAGATGAAAAGGCAATTGACTATTATCAAGAAGAAGATTTAATGCGTATTATTGTGAAAAAGAAAGATAATGTGACAAATACTTTAATTGTAAATTTAATAGAATTATTATTTGATTTGCAAGATCAATATCCCAAAAATATAGAAATTAGGAGGTGTTATGATGATTAAATTAATGAAATTAGATATTCAATTATTTGCACACAAAAAAGGCCAAGGATCAACTAAAAATGGCCGTGATTCAATTTCAAAACGATTAGGTGCCAAAGCAACTGATGGTGAATATGTTACTGGCGGTGCAATTTTATATCGTCAACGTGGCACAAAAATATATCCGGGCAAAAACGTTGGTATTGGTAGTGACGATACTGTTTTTGCAAAAATAGATGGCTATGTGAAATATGAAAGAATTGGACGTTTTAAAAAGCAAGTAAGTGTTTACTCGGAAAAAATATAGAAACTTTAAGTTTCTATTTTTTTTAAATTAGTGTATAATTATAATACGGGTGATAGTATGTTTGTTGATGAAATAAATATGAAAGTAAAAGCTGGCGATGGTGGCAATGGTTGTATTGCTTTTCGCCGTGAAAAATATGTTGAATTTGGCGGTCCTTTTGGTGGCAACGGTGGTAATGGATCTAATATTGTTTTTGAAGCCGATGAAGGTCTTAATACTTTAGTCGATCTTCATCAATATAAATTCATTAAAGGAGAACGTGGTGATCACGGTGGTGGTAAAGGAAAACATGGTAAAAATGCTGAAGAAATTGTTATAAAAGTTCCTTTAGGAACGGTAATTAAAGATTTAGATACGGAAACTGTTTTAGCAGATTTAGTAAATAAAAAACAAAGAGCAGTTATTGCGAAAGGTGGGCGCGGGGGCCGTGGTAATATGGCGTTTGCAACAGGTAGTAATCCAGCACCTTCTTTAGCTGAAAATGGTGAGCCTGGGGAAGAAAAAAATATAAAAGTAGAATTAAAAATGCTTGCTGATGTTGGATTAGTTGGCATGCCAAGTGTTGGCAAATCAACTATTATTTCTAAAATATCAGCTGCGAAACCAAAAATTGCTGATTATCATTTTACAACCTTACATCCTAATTTAGGCGTTGTTGCTGCTAGTGATGGCATAAGTTTTGTCGTTGCTGATCTGCCGGGCTTAATTAAAGGCGCTTCCCAGGGTGAGGGGCTTGGGGATCGGTTTTTAAAACATATTGAAAGAACGAAAATAATTGCTCACATAGTTGATATGGGTTCTTTTGAACAGCGAGATCCTTATGAAGATTACCAAACAATAAATCAAGAATTAGCAAACTTTAGTGAAGAATTAATGAAAAAACCACAAATTATTGTTGCTAATAAAATGGATATTCCTTGGGCGCAAGAAAAATTAAAAGAATTTAAAAAACAAGTAAATTTACCTGTTTATGAAATATCAGCAATTAATAATCAGGGATTATCAGAACTTGTCAACGTTTTAAAACAAATGTTAGCCGAAACAAAAGAAAAAACTAGTGAAGAAACTTTTGAAGACCACATTATTTATAAATTTAATACAATAGATGACTTTAATATTTACCGTGAAAATAATGTTTGGGTAGTTCGTGGTTATGAAATAGAAAAACTAGTGAAGATGACAAATTTTACGACTGACGAAGCGGTTGATCGTTTTACATATAAATTAAGAAAAATGGGAATTGATGATAAATTAAAAGATGCTGGTGTTAAAGTTGGTGATATTGTTCGTATTGCTGATTTTGAATTTGAATATCAAGAATAAATTAAGTTTTTGATAAAGGAGAAGAAAATGTATTTTTTTATCGGTGCGAAAAACAAAAAGATGTATTTTTTAGCGCAGTTTTTAAAAGAATTGGGTCATGTTGTAGCGTGTGATAAAAAAGATATTATTAAAGAAAATGAGGCAATTTTTACTCTTCATCCTATCGAAAATGCCAAGCGAGTAATTAAAGCCGATGATATTACAAAAGATAATACAACATTACAAAAAGCTTTTGCTTTAAAATTAAAAGTTTACTCTTATCAAGAAGTAATTAATTATTTAGTTGAAAAACATCAAACAGTAATGGTTTTAGATTCTAATTCAATTTTTTTAAGCCTTGTTTTGACAGAAGTTCTAAATGAATTAAGAGGGTGTAATTGTTTAATTGAAGAATATTGTGCTCGAGCCAAAAGAGACAATCCTTATATTGTTTTAAAAACTAATATTGAAGATTTAGATGAAAAGGTAGCTGTTTTTTATTATGCTATTATTGCATCGCAAAAACAAAATTTATATAAATATATTATGAGTCAGCAGCAAAAATTAAATAAAACTAAAAAAATTATTTTAGTTTATGGTGATTATACATTGTGTGACGTTAATAAATTACAAAAACCAGTATTCTTTTATGGATTAAACAAGCGAAATGATATTTCGGTAAAAAATCTTGAAAAGAGTAAAATTGGTTTTACTTTTGATTTATATGTTGAGGAAACCTTTTATGGTCATTTTGATTTAGCAGTTAAAGATAAAAGACAATTGGTTGATATTATGGCTGTGATTGCGATTTGTTATTATGAGCGCTTTTTAGCAAAAGAAGTTTCCCGTTGTTTGAAAAAACAATTACCAACGATAATAAAAAGCCTTTAAAAGGCTTTTTTGTTTTTTTTAGAAATGATATAATAAGTTAAGGTGAAGGAAATGAAAAATATATATGATTATTCACAAGGACAATTGATGGAATACTTTCAAAAACAAGGTGAAAAAACTTTTCGTGCGCAACAAATTTTTACCTGGCTTTATCAAAAAAAAGTTTCTTCTTTTTCTTTGATGACAAATATTAAAAAAGAAATTCAAGATAATTTAAGTGAAAATTTTTCTTTTGCAAAAATTGCCATTATTGAAAAAAAATCATCTCAGCAAGCGCAAAAATATTTGTTTGAATTATTAGATGGTCATAAAATAGAAGCGGTTTTGTTAAAACAAAATTATGGCTTTAGTTTGTGCGTTTCGACACAAGTTGGCTGTAATATGGGGTGTTTATTTTGTGCCAGTGGTGAAAGAAAAAAAATACGCGATTTAAAAGTTTTTGAAATGGTGCAACAACTTTTGTTAATTGAAGAGGAAAGCAAAACTAAAATTACCCACGTTGTTTTAATGGGAATTGGTGAGCCATTTGATAATTATGATCATGTTATGACATTTATTGATATTATAAATGATCCCCATGGTTTAAAAATAGGGGCGCGCCATATTACGATTTCAACTTGTGGCTTGGTTGATCAAATTAATAAATTTGCTAATGAAGAAAAACAAGTTAACTTAGCAATATCACTTAATGCTCCTAATAATCAATTACGTAATAAATTAATGCCTATTAATAAGAAATATCCTTTAGAAATTTTAATGAGTAGTTTGCATAATTATTATCACAAAACAAAAAGACGTATTACTTTTGAATATATAATGTTAAAAGATATTAATGATCAAAAAGAGCATGCCTGCCAATTAATAAATTTGGTTAAAGAATTAAATTGTTATATTAATTTGATTCCTTATAATGATAATGATAATTCGCAATTCCAGGCTTCATCAATAGAGCAAATTAAGAAGTTTTATGATATAATAAAACAAAGTAATATTAATGTCACAATTCGCAAAGAATTGGGCGCTAATATATGGGCGGCTTGTGGACAGTTGCGAGTACAAAATGAGGAGGAATAGGATGGAATATTTTTCAATAACTGATCCTGGAAAAGTACGGGATCATAATGAAGATAATGTCATAATAAGTGAAAATAAAAATTGTGAAGTGTTAATGGCGATTGCTGATGGCATGGGAGGTCATAATGCTGGTGAGGTAGCATCATCAATTGCGGTTACTCATTTAGGACAAAAGTTTAGTTCATTAGCAACTATTGGTAGTTATGATGATGCCGTTATTTGGATAAAAGAGACGGTTAGTGAAATAAATCAACAAATTTATCAACATACTTTGGCAAAACCACAAAGTCAAGGAATGGGAACAACTTTAGTTTTAAGTATTTTAACAAAAGAATTTTTAGTGTTTGGTAATATTGGTGATAGTTCCGGTTATGTAATGCGCAATGGTAAATTACATAAAATTACGCAAGATCATACATTGGTAAGTTTATTAATTTCAACGGGTGAATTAACTGATGCCGAAGCTAAAAATCATCCACGCAAAAATGTTTTAATGAAAGCATTAGGTTCAATGACTAATATTGATATGGATATTTTTCATGTTGAAAATGAAATTGAAGGCATTTTTCTTTGTAGTGATGGCTTAACTAATATGCTTGATGATGAACAAATTAATAAAGTATTAAATGAAGATACAACTATTGAAGACAAATTACACAAACTAATATTAAAAAGTAATAATCGGGGTGGACCTGATAATATTTCGGCTGCTTTTTTAACTAAAGGTGGTGCAAAATAATGATTGCAAGAGATCAAAGAATAAATAATCGTTATCGTATTATTCGCTTAATTGGTGAGGGGGGCATGGCTAATGTTTATCTTGCCTATGACGAAATTTTAGAACGCAATGTCGCGGTAAAAGTTTTACGTGGTGATTTAGCAGAAGATGAAAGGTTTGTCAAACGTTTTCAAAGAGAAGCAATTAATGCTAGTTCTCTTTCTCATCCTAATATTGTTGAAATGTATGATGTTGGTGAGGAAGATGGCAATTATTATATTATTATGGAATATATTGAAGGCAAAACTTTGAAAAATTTGATTAAAAGAAGAGGAGCATTAACATTTGCCGAAACAATTGATATTATGAAACAACTTACTAGTGCCGTTATTCATGCCCATAATAGTTATATTATTCATCGTGATATTAAACCACAAAATGTTTTAATTTTAGATGATGGCACAGTTAAAATTGCTGATTTTGGCATTGCCATGGCTTTAAATAATAATGAATTAACACAGACTAATTCTGTTATGGGCTCGGTTCATTATCTTCCCCCAGAACAAGCAAATGGTGGTAGTGCAACAATTAAAAGTGACATTTATTCATTAGGAATTATAATGTATGAATTATTAACGGGAAAAATTCCTTTTAAAGGCGAAAGTGCCGTTGAAATTGCCATAAAGCAAATGAAAGAACAACTTCCTAATATGCGCGTAGCAAATCCTAATATTCCTCAAAGTGTTGAAAATATTATTTTAAAAGCAACTGCTAAAAATCCTAAAAATCGTTATAATCATGCTAATGAGTTATTTCAAGATTTAGAAAAGTGCTTAGATGAAGAAGAAAGAGAAGCAATAAGAATAGTTTTTAAGCATCCTGAAAATGAAATGAGTGGTTCGGATGAAGAAAAAGAAGGAAGCAAAAAAGGTAAAAACAAGGTTGATATTTTTTTGAACATAATAATTGGCTTTTTGATTTTTGTTTGTCTTAGTTTGGCGGGCGCTTTAATATATTTAGTTTTAATGTATCCTAATATTTCGCGTGTGCCAGAAGTTGTTATACCAGATGTTTCCAATATGGAAGTCTTGCAAGCTGAGGAAAAAATCCGCTCGACGGGGCTTCGCTTAACACCGGATGTTGATGAAGAACATAATAATGATGTGCCAGAAGGAATGGTTGTGCGAACAATTCCGCGGCATGGCCGCATAGTAAAAGAGGGAACCGAAATTAAATTAGTTATTTCATTAGGAGAAATTGGTTTTGACCTAGAAGATTATATCGGTAAAGATTATTTTGAAGTTAAAAATAAATTAGAAGCACGTAATTTAATAGTATTTACAGATAATATTAGGGTTGATGATCCAGAAGATTATCAAGAAAATGAAATTATTGATCAATCACCAGCTGCTGGGACAAGAGTAGAACCAGGTGATGTCATAACCTTAGTGTTACCAATTATTACGGTTCAATATCCAGATTTTACTGATGGTACTTGGACGGTTGAAGAAATCGAAGATTTTGCTTCTAAGCATGAACTAAATTTAGTAGTGCGAAGACAAGAAACCGAACACCAGCCCCCAGGAACAATATTGACGCAAAATCGTGCCGAAGGAACAACTGTTGCTGCAGGGGTGCGATTAATTATTGAAGTTGCTATTTTACCAATTGAAGATGATTACAATGATCATATCGAGGAAGAAGATGAATAAAGGGCGGATTGTTAAAATTGTTAGTGATGATTATACAATAGCTACCGCTAAAGAAAGGATAGTTTGTAAGGCAAAAGGAATTTTTCGTCTTCAGAAAATAACGCCTATGGTTGGTGATTTAGTTGAATTTAGTGATGAAAAAGTTATAAATAAAATATATCCAAGAAAAAATCAATTGCAACGACCGTTTGTTAGTAATGTTGATCAAGTTGTCATAGTAATGAGTACCAATCACCCCAAATTATCAACTTATTTATTAGATAAATTAATAGTAATTATTGAATATAATCGAATAATACCAGTAATATGTTTTACGAAAATTGATTTATTAACTAATAAAACGCTTTTTTCAAATATTAAATCGTATTATAAAAAAATTGGCTATCAAGTGTTTACGAATGAGAATAATGATATTTTAAAAATTTTTACTAATAAAATTACCGTATTTGCCGGTCAAACGGGGGCGGGAAAATCAAGTTTGTTAAATCAACTTGATAAGCGACTGCAAATTAAAACGGATGAAATATCAAAAGCATTAGGACGGGGCAAACATACAACTAGACATGTTGAATTGTATGATTTAGGTGGTGGTTTTGTTGCTGATACACCAGGATTTTCGGCGTTAGATTTACAAGCAATTAGTAAAGAAAGTATTCGCGACAGTTTTGTTGAGTTTAAAGAACTTCGTCAGCACTGTCAGTATCGTAATTGTTTTCATATTCATGAAGAAGATTGCCAGGTGAAAAAAGAAGTAGCGGTGGGGACAATATTAAAAAGTCGTTATCAAAATTATTTAAAGTTTTGCGAGGAGGTTTTGAAATGAAAATAGCGGTATCCTTTTTAGAAATCAAAAAAAATTTAATAGAAAATATTAAAAAGTTAAATAATGCAAAAATTTCAACTTTTCATTTTGATATTATGGATGGCTGTTTTGTCTTGAATAAAACAAGAGATTTTGAAGAAGATAAACAACTCGCTCAAATAATGGCAAAGCCATTTGATGTGCATTTAATGGTTAAAGATGTCAAAAAATATGTTGATTGGTATGCTAAATTAAATCCCGAATGGATTACTTTTCATTTAGAAATTGGTAATACAAAGGAATTAATAAAATATATTAAAAGGAAAAAACTAGATGTTGGAATTTCTATTAAACCTGATACTTCGATTGAGAAAATTATTCCTTATTTAGATGAAATAGATGTTGTCTTATTAATGAGCGTTCCTCCTGGCAAAGGCGGACAAAAGTTTTTGAAAAAAACAACGGCGCGAATTGAATATTTATATAAATATCGCCAACAAAAAAACTTAAGTTTTTTAATTCAAGTTGATGGCGGAATAAACGATAAAACAATTAAGGAAGTTTCCAAAGCCGATGTAGTAGTAGTAGGTAGTTACATAACCAAGTGTAAAGAATATGACAACCAAGTTGAAAATCTAATTAAAGGTGTTAAAAATAATTAGTTCTGATAAAAAAATACTTAATCAAATAAATTTATGTTGGTTAAGTGTTTTTTTATGGAAAAAATGATATAATTATAATAGGTGGTAGATATGAAAAAAATAATAGATGGCAATCATGCTTGTAGTAAGGCATCTTATGATTTTACCGAGGTAGCTGGAATTTATCCCATTACACCTTCTAGTCAAATGGCTGAATTAATTGACGAATGGAGTAATTTGAAAAAAGAAAATATTTTTGGCGATCAAGTAAAAGTTGTTCAAATGCAAAGTGAAGCTGGCGCCGCCGGCATGATGCATGGTGTTTTATCAGCGGGCTTGCTTGGTAGTACATATACTGCTAGTCAAGGACTATTATTAATGATTCCTAATATTTATAAAATGGTTGGTGAAATGTTACCAGGTGTTATTCATGTTTCTGCTCGTTCACTTTCGACGCATGCTTTATCAATTTTTGGTGATCATCAAGATATATATGCAACGCGACAAACCGGCATAACAATGTTAGCATCTTCTTCGGTGCAAGATGCTTATTATTTAGCATTAATTGCGCATCTTGTCGCTATTAAATCATCTTTACCGGTGTTACATTTTTTTGATGGTTTTCGTACTAGTCATGAGTTAAATAAAATTAATGTATTAGAAAAAGAAAGTTATCAAAATTTAATTGACCAAGAAGCTTTAACAAATTTCCGAAAAAAAGCTTTGCATCCTAATAAAAGCATTACCAAAGGAACTGCTCAAAATGATGATATTTATTTTCAGGCAACGGAAGCGCGCAATAAATATCATAATATTATTCCGGATATTGTTAATGAATATATGCAAGCTATTAATAAAATTACTGGTGAAACATATCAACCATTTAATTATTATGGTTCGATAGAAGCAAAATACATTATTGTCGCAATGGGTTCTGTTAATGAAACGATTAAAGAAGTAGTTGATCATCTAGGTGATGATTACGGTTTAATTGAAGTTCATTTATATCGTCCTTTTAGTGTTAAATATTTTTTACAAGTCATACCAAAATCGGTGCAAACGATTGCTGTTTTAGATCGCACAAAAGAACCTGGTAGTCAAGGCGAGCCCCTTTATCTTGATGTTGTTGCTGCTTTGCAAAAACAAGATGTTAAAGTTGTGGGTGGCCGTTATGGGCTTTCTAGCAAAAATGTTACACCCGGTCAAATTGAAGCGGTATATCACATGTTAGCCGGGGAATTAAAACATCCTTTTTCGATTGGCATTATTGATGATGTTACAAATCTAAGTTTGCCAAGCACTAATTTAAAAACAAGCATGGCATTAGAATTTGCCATTTATGGTTATGGTAGTGATGGCATGGTTACCGCTGCGCAGTCACTTTTAAAAATTGTTGGTGGGAGTAATATTTATGTGCAAGGTTACTTTCAATATGATTCCAAAAAATCAGGTGGTGTCACAGTAAGTCATTTGCGTTTTTGCAAACAATTAATTCGTTCTACTTATTATGTTGAAAACCCAAAATTAATTGTCATCACAAAAGAAAGTTATTTTAAAAAATATCGCATGTTAAATAATATATGTCAAAATGGTGTTTTGCTAATTAATACCGCCAAAGAAAAATTTGATTTGTTTAGTAAAGAAGATTTGCAAATCATAAAAGAAAGAAATATTAAAGTGTATGGTATTGATGCTCTAACAATTGCTTCTGAAAATAAATTGCAAGAAAAAATTAGTACTATTATGGAAATGGCTATTTTTGAAATTACGCAAATTCTTGATGTTGAAAAAGCACGTCATAAATTAATGCAACAAATTGAAGCGGACTTTAAGAAAAAAGGTTCCGAAATTATTACTGCTAATCAAAATGCAATTAAAAATATTCGTGAAAAAATAAAATTATTAACACTTCCTGAAAATGGTGTTGATTATGAAAGAAAAACTGATTTAACAAGTGTTATTAATGCACGTGATGGAGATCATTTACCTGTTTCCGCTTTTGATCCGCGCGGTGAATTTATTGGGGGGACAACGAAAACAGAAAAAAGAGAAATTGCTGCCAAGGTTCCAAGTTGGATAAGTGAAAATTGCATTCAATGTAATTTATGCGCCTTTGTTTGTCCGCATGCTGTTATTCGACCTTTTCATTTAACAAAAGAAGAATATGAAAAAGCGCCAGAAAGCGTGCAAAAAAAATTAATTTCACCATTGGAAAAAAATCTTGGCGATTACTATTATTTAATTAGTGTCTCGGTAAAAGATTGTACCGGATGTGGTTTATGTGTTAGCAAATGTCCTGGTCGTGCAGGAAAAAAAGCATTACTAATGCAAGATTTATCACAAGCAATTAACAATAATGAGCATGAGGTTGCTGATTATACGTTTAATAAAATTAATAATAAAAAACTTGTTAGTGATAGTACGATAAAAGGAACCCAATTTCAAAGACCACGATTTGAATTTAGTGGTGCATGTGCTGGTTGTGGAGAGACTCCTTATTTAAAATTATTAACGCAAATGTTTGGCGAGCGTTTAATTATTGCTAATGCTACTGGTTGTTCATCAATTTATGGTGGCACGGCTCCAAGCACGCCATATGATATTCCTTGGGCTTCTTCTTTGTTTGAAGATACTGCCGAATATGGTTATGGCATGGAAATTGCTTATCAAACAGCACGCAAAAGATTAAAAAAAGCAATGACTAATAGTAATGATGAAAATGCGGCGTGGTATCAAAAATGGCTGGAAAACATTAATAATTATCAAATAACAAAAGAAGTTTCCGAAAAAATTAACTATGAAAAAGCACCATTAGTAATTAAAGAACTAAAAGAATATATTCCCGCTCGTACCGTTTGGTCGATTGGTGGTGATGGTTGGGCTTATGATATTGGTTTTGGTGGCATTGATCACGTTTTAGCAAGTTCTGATAATCTTAATATGTTAGTTTTAGATACACAAGTTTATTCAAATACCGGTGGTCAAACATCTAAAGCTAGCACAATTGGAAGTATTGCATCTTTTGCCGGGCGCGGTAAGGGTGATTATCGTAAAGATTTAGCAAGAATTGCTTTATGCTATCCGCATGCTTATGTGGCTCAAGTTAGTTTAGGTGCTGATGGTATGCAGTTAATCAAGGCCTTTAAAGAGGCTGCTGAATATAATGGACCAGCACTTATTATTGCTTATGCACCTTGTATAGCACATGGTATTGCTGGGGGGATGGTCAATAGTGATAAAACCCAAGATTTAGCCGTTAAATCAGGTTATTTTCCTATATTTCGTTATCATCCTGAACAAGGAAAATTAACTTTAGATAGTAAAAAAGCAGATTTTACTAAATATGAAGAATTTTTGAATAGTCAAAAACGATTTTCAATGTTAAAATTTATTAATTCTGAAAATGCGCAAAAATTATTAGAAGCTAACAAAAAACAAGCAGAAGAGACATGGCAATATTATCAAAAACTAGCAAATAAGGAATAAAAAATCTTGTTTATTTAATCATAAATGTTATAATAACAATAGGTGATAAAATGGATATTTGGTATTTTTGGCTTATTGTTATCGCGCTTTTAATTTTAATTGAATATTTTACAGTTGATCTTTCCACAATTTGGTTTGTTGCTAGTAGTATTGTTTCATTGTCGCTTGCAGTTTTTGAAGTTGATTTTATTTGGCAATTACTAGTTTTTTTGTTTTTAGGAGTAATTTTATTAATTACCACCAGGGCTTTTTTAATAAAAAAAATTCATCAACGGCGAATTAATTCGCCAAAGATGATTGGCAAGGTTGGGAAAGTTATTAAAAAAATTTCTCCTGATAAGATGGGTGAAGTAATGATTAATAAACAAATTTGGTTCGCTGTAGCAGATTATAAAATAGTTTTGGATGAAAAAGTAAAGGTAGTAGAAATAGTTGATGACTATCTTAAAGTAGAAAAGTGTTAAAAGGACGATTAGCTCAGTTGGTTAGAGTGCTACGTTGACATCGTAGAGGTCACTGGTTCAAGTCCAGTATCGTCCACCATTTTATAAAGGGGTTGTTTTAAAATGTTAAAAAAAGTTTTTAAATTTCTTTTTTCGCTTGTTGTTTTGGTGTTATTTATTGTTTTTATGAATGTTATCCTTTTTAATACAATTTTAAACAATACGCTTTTAAATGTTAACTATTATCAAGAGACAATATATGAAACAGAATTCACTAGTGAAGCGCGCTTGCTAACAATTGATTATTTTGCTAATGAAATTGCTAATGATTACCAAGGTGAATTAGATCAAGAAATTGTTTTTGAAATTGTTAATGAAGCACTATTAAATACATTTGAAAATCGATGGTTTCAAAGTACAATGCGTCTTTTTGCATTAGAAATGGTTGAATATGCGAAAGCTAATAAAACCGGTTTTTATACTTTTGTTCAAATTGATAGTGAAAAAATAGAATATCGCCGTCAAATTGCTCGAAGTATTAATAATTATTTGGATAATTTAACACAGGAGGAATTAATTGCTTTTACTAATGAAATTGAAGAAGCAAGCAACCTTCCTTCAAAAATTGAGTTAAACGAAATAATCAATACTTATATGCCACAAAGCGGGGTTGAGGCGTTGGATATGTTGGCATTATACCGCAATGTGTTAGTTTTAGGATTTTACGTAATTTTTGCAGGTTTTATTTTTCTTTTTTATATCATAGGTGGTGGCATTTTTCTTTTCCGGTGGTTAGGAATTGGCATTATTATGGGAGCGTTTTCTTTTGCGACTTTAATTTATCAATTTTTAAATAATTTAATTTTAGAACAGTTAAGTGTGCTTGGTTTTCCTCGTGATGTTATAATTGATGTCATCGATTTAATGATCAAGCATTCCATAAAATTATGGGGCGGGGCTTTATTTACGGGCATTGTTATTTTTATTATTAGCATTTTAATGAAAAGAAGAAGCAAAAAAAATAAAATTACTAAAAAAGAAGTAACTAAAGATAATAAGCCCACCAATGAAAAAAAATCATCTGATATGGTAGAAGAAAAAACAGAAAAAGAACCAGAAATTTTGGGTGATTTAGAAGATGATTTAGAAGATGATTTAGAAAAAGAAACTGCTTCAGTTGCTAATGATTTTGATCCTTTGGCGGAAAAACCGCCGCAAGAAAAAGAAGCAAATAAAGCAGATTCTTTATCAAAAGAACCTACTAATGAAAAAATTAGTGCGGAAGAGTTTTATAAAAAGGTGGAAAGCATTTCTGAAGATGAAAAATAAAAGTTATTTTCTTAAAATTAAAATGTATCGAAAAATAATTAAAAGTATTTTTGTTTTTCTTTTATGTTTTCATTTTTTTATAATTGATGCCAAAATAGTAGAACTTGATCGTTGTATTGATGGTGATACCGCTCGTTTTTTTACTAGTCGTGGTTCTGAATCAGTTCGTTTTTTAGCAATTGATACACCCGAGACAAATCATCCGCAAAAGGGGATTGAACCTTTTGGCCAAGAGGCCAGTGATTTTACTTGTCATCAATTGAAAAACGCTAATGTTATTCGCTTAGAATTTGATGATGAAAGTGATTTGTATGATCGTTATAATCGCTTGCTGGCTTGGATATTTGTTGATGATGTTTTATTACAGGAATTAATTATTGAGGAAGGTTTAGGGGAAGTTGCTTATTTATATGGTAATTATAAGTATACTGAAATTTTAAAATTAAAAGAAGCGGAAGCAAAAAAAAATCAAATTGGTATTTGGCAGGAACAAAGTGATTTAGATGTTTTTAAAATTGGTACTGGAACAATTGCTTTTATGGCGATAGTAAATCTTCTTTATTTTCGTTTTAAAGCTTCTCGACAAAGTTATTTAAGTAAAATATACCAAAAAGATATCTTTTATATAAAAGTAATATTAATTGCTTTATACTTATTAACAGTTGTTTTAGTAGTTCATGATTTTGCTCTTGTAGCAAAAGATTTATCAAAATATAAAAAGCAAATTAAAACCTAAAAAAAGGGGACCGCTATAAGCGGTCCGTTAAAAAGAATAAAAAGGGGTCGGCTAGTATAAAACTAGCACCAATCCATAAATTGAATTGGTGCCATATATACTATGCCATTTTTTATTAATTGTCAAGGTTTTTTTAAAAAAAGAAGGAGGCCCTCATCTAAATGCTAACAAATATAAGCGGTATTGGACCAAAAACGATTAAAAATTTGCAAAAATTAGCAATAAATAATATTGATGAATTGGTAAACCATTTTCCTTTTCGTTATGAAGTTTTACAAAAAACTAATTTGAATGAAGAAAAAAGTATTGTCGAGGGCGAAATTATAACTTCACCAACGGTTTATTATTTTAGTTATCAAAAAAACATTTTAAAGTTTCAAGCAATAATTGATGGTAAAAAAATAAATGTCGATATTTATAACCGTGCCTTTTTAAAAATGCGGTTAAAAAAAGGTGTCGTAATTACAATTATTGGCAAATACAATCGTTATAAAAATACTTTAGTGGCAAGTGAAATAATTTTTGGCCGAATACCGGAGAAAAATAACATTACACCAATTTACCATCAAACCGCCCAATTAAGTAACAAAAAACTTGTGAAATTAATTAAAGAAGCGTTATTACAATATGATTTTTTTTCTTATTTGCCAGAAGATGTCGAAAAAGAATTTAATTTAATAGATAAAAAAACGGCTTTATGGGAAATACATTTTCCTAGTAATGAAGAAAACTTAGAAAAAGCACGTTTACGATTAAAATATGAAGAATTATTTGTTTTTATGCTAAAAATTAATTATTTGCGAGAAAACAAAACAAAGCAAGGATTAGAGCGAGAAGTTGCAAAAAAGCAAGTTTTGGATTATATAAAAACGCTTCCTTTTTCGTTAACAGAGGATCAAGAAAAAGTTTGGCAGGAAGTATACCAAGATTTAGTAAGTAAACAAAGAATGAATCGCCTGTTACAAGGCGATGTTGGTTCGGGAAAAACTTTAGTTGCAATTATTGCGGCCTATATTAATTATCTTGGCGGTTATAAATCGGCGGTTATGGTTCCGACCGAGGTTTTAGCAAATCAACATTATCAAACTTTTTTAGAATATCTTCCTAATTTAAAAATAGCATTGCTAACTAGTAGTACTAAAAACAAAGAAAAAATCAAAGAAAAAATTGCTGCTGGCGAAGTTGATGTTATTATTGGAACGCATGCTTTAATAACTACCGATGTTAATTTTAATAATTTAGGATTAGTTGTTACGGATGAACAACATCGGTTTGGTGTTAATCAACGTAAAAATTTAATAAATAAGGGAACTTTACCAGATGTTCTTTATATGAGTGCCACCCCAATTCCCAGAACGTACGCTTTAACAATTTACGGTGATATGGATATTAGTAGTATTAAAACAATGCCTGCTAATCGTCAAAAGGTTGCTACTTATGTAAAAACAATGAAAGAACTAAAAACCGTTTTATCAATGATGTATCAAGAGTTATTAGCTAACCATCAAATATATGTAATAGCACCTTTAATTGAAGAAAGTGATAAAAGTGAGTTAGAATCGGCGCAAGAAATTTATGATAATATGCAAAAAGCCTTTGGTGTTAAATATAAAATTGGGCTTTTGCATGGTCGATTAAAATCAATTGAAAAAGTGAATATTATGCAACAGTTTCAAGCAAATAAAATTCAAATTCTTGTTAGTACAACGGTTGTTGAAGTTGGTGTTGATGTTGCTAATGCTACCATGATGGTAGTTTATAATAGTCAAATGTTTGGTCTTGCAACATTACATCAATTACGAGGGCGAGTGGGCAGAAGTGAATATCCTTCGAAGTGTGTTTTATTGGCAAATGAAAAAACAGCCCGCCTGCAAATTTTAGAAAAAAGTAATGATGGTTTCGTTATTAGTGAAGAAGACTTTAAATTACGTGGTGGTGGTGATTTATTTGGTCATTTACAAAGTGGTGATATGAAATTTAAAATTGCTGACATTAAAGAAGACTATAAATTATTAGTAAAAATGAAAGAAATTAGTGCCGAATACTTACATAAAAAAAATCAAGAACCAATAATTAAAAAAATATTGTCAGAAGTTAAAAAATTGGCATAAAAAAAACATTAAAAAAGAGTTTTAGAAGGATAAAACTTTTTTTTTGACAATAAATAAATGTAAAAATATATAAAGAATAATTTGTCATTAAAATTATTTTTTTTTATATTGGTAAAGAAAGGAGGTATATTGTGTTAAATCAAACAGTTTTAGTAGGTCGCTTAGTACAAGAACCTGAGTTGCGTGAGACAGAAAATGGTCATAAAGTAACTAATATAACCCTTGCTGTTCCTCGCAGTTATAAAAATTCGCAAGGTGAATATGAAACAGATTTTATTTCTTGTGTTTTATGGAAAGGAATTGCTGAAAATACGGTTGAATATGTAAAAAAAGGAGATTTATTAGGAATTAAAGGCCGTATTAATACTCGTAGTTTTGAGGTTGATGAAATGCGTCGTAATGTTATGGAAGTAGTAGCTGAGAAAGTGACCTTTTTATCTAACAAAAACAAGGATTGATCCTTGTTTTTTTTGACTTGCAAAGTTAACTGATAGTTAATTTAATATGTTTGTATATAAATAGTAAATATAATTAACATTATGAGGAGTGTGCATAATGTTAATTGGAAAAAGAGTAAAGGAAATTCGCCTTAATAAGAAAATTAGTCAACAAGCTTTAGCTAATAAAATAGGAGTTTCTAAAGTTTCTGTTTGTGGTTATGAAAGTGGTAAGCGTATTCCTAGTTTGCCAGTGATAATTAAATTAGCGGAAGTTTTTGATGTTAGCGTTGATGAAATGCTAGGTCGTGATCTAAAGGTGATGGCGGAAGATACTAAAACTTATTATGCAACAATAGCCAAAGAAGAATTAATATTTTTAAAAGAGTTGCGGAAAAATACGATGCTACATAATAAAACCCTAAAAGATCCCGAAAGAAGCGTAAAAATTTTAAAATATCATCAAACAAATTAATAATTTGTTTTTTTGTGTTATAATTTAAGTGGTGAAATTATGAAAGCGGTAGAATTAATTGAAAAAAAAAGAAATAGCAGGAAATTAAATAAGAAGGAATTAACTTTTTTTGTTAATGGCTTTTTAGAAGGAGTTATTCCTAATTATCAAATGAGTGCTTTTTTAATGGCGGTTACTATTAATGGTTTTTCTGATCAAGAAGCAAAGGTTTTTACAGATGTTTTAATAAAAAGTGGCCGACAACTATCTTTTGGTGAGAAATTAGTTGATAAACATTCTACTGGTGGTGTCGGGGATAAAACGACTTTAATCATTGCGCCAATTGCTGCGGCATTAGGAATGAAAATGGTAAAAATGAGTGGGCGAGGATTAGGACATACGGGAGGAACTGCTGATAAGTTAGCAGCAATTAAAGGAATGCAGTTAATCTTGTCACCAGCTGAGATAAAAAAAAGTTTAGAAGAAATTGGTGTTTGTTTGTTGCAACAAAGTGCTGATATCGCCCCAGCCGATAAATTAATTTACCAATTGCGCGATGTTACGGCAACAACTAACTCTATACCCTTAATTGCTAGTAGTATTATGAGTAAAAAAGTTGCTAGTGGTAGTAAAATATTAGTTATCGATATTAAAGTTGGTCGTGGCGCTTTTATAAAAACGAAAAAACAAGGATTAGAATTAGCGAGATTATTAAAAAAAATTGGCCGGCATTATCGCCTAAAAGTAATTTGTGTTTTATCACGAATGGATGAGCCACTTGGTATTAATGTAGGCAATGGTTTGGAAGTGATGGAAGCCTTATCTTTTCTAAATGGGAATTATGATAAAAAGTTGTATGATTTAGTAATGGAATTAACGAGTCAATTATTAAAGCAAGAAAGAAAAGTTTCCTATCAAGTTGCTTGTCAACAAATTGAAGAGGTTTTAAATAATGGTAAAGCTTTAAATTCTTTTTTTGAAATTATTGAAAACCAAGGTGGCGAAGTTAGAAACATTAAAATTAGCAAGCAAACTTTGCTAATTAATAGTCCCAAAAGTGGTTTTGTTAAAAAAATAGATGCTTTTAAAATAGGAAAATTAGTGCAACAATTAGGTGCCGGGCGACTAGAAGTTAATGATGAAATTTCGCTTGGTGTAGGCGTTGTTTTGCATAAAAAAGAAGGGGACTATATAAAAAAGGGTGATCCTTTATTAAAGGTTTATTTTGATAATATAAAACCTGCTTCAAAAGAATTTTTATCATGTTATCAATTTTCGGTGCAAAAAGTAAAAGAGAAGAAGGTTGTTATTGCAATTGTCTAAAAAATAAGATATATTAATTTTAGGAGGGGAAGAGATGATTTATCCATCAATTGATCGTTTAACGGAAAAAATTGGTTCTAAATTTTTGTTAGTTAATATTGTTGCAACAAGAGTGCGCGAGATGAAAGAGTATAATCATTATCAAATGGAAGTGAAAGACTATAAATCAAAAAAAGATATTGGAAAAGCCTTGGAAGAAGTTGCAACGGATATGATTACAATTAAAAAATAAGGAAACTTATTTTTTTTTATTGCTTAGCAAACAAATGTTTGCTATAATTATTTTATGGAAATAAAAAAAATAAAATATTTAGAAAAAGATTGGTATGAGGTAATGATAGAACATAATGTTTTAAAAGTTCCGGCTGATTTAATATTAAAATATAATTTGCTGACAATAAAAAAAATAACGAAGCATAAGTTTAATAATTTACAAACTGATTTGCTTTATTATGATGAACTAAATAAAACCTTCAAGTTTATTGCTAAAAAGTTTCGTAGTAGACAAGAGGTTGAAAAGTTTACAAATGATTTTCATTATCAAAAGCAAGTTATTGATTATTTAATAAAGAATAATTATATTAATGATACCGCTTTTGCGCAAGCTTTTATTAATGATAAATTAAATTTCACTAAAAAAGGCTATTGGAAAATAAAAGAAGAATTATTGTTGCATGGTATTGATGAGGAAATAGTTAATAAGGAGCTGGAAAAAATAGCAACTGTTAAATTTGATGAGAAATTAAAAAAAATAGTTAGTTCGCAAATCAAGAAAAATGAAAAATATCCCCGGCTTTTATTGTGGCAAAAGGTTTTATCTTATTGTTTAAATCTAGGTTATGAAAGAGAAAAAATAAATGAAATGTTTAATCAATATTATTTTTTTGATATTAAAATAATTGCAAAAGAAAAAAATAAATTAATGCGAAAGCATAAAGATTTAGAAAAAATAAAAACCCTTTTATATCAAAAAGGATTTTCTAATGAAGAGATAAAAAAGGTGATAAAATAATCACCTTTTCTTTATTCAAAAAAGAGGAAATTGCTATTATAAGTAGCTCTAATATCATCATCATAAATTGTTAAATTGTATTCTTGTCTTAATTCGCCCCAAAACTTACGAAGTTGTTGATCATTACTTTGTTCTAATGTTCGCTCTGCTAAAATTTCTTGTATTTCGTTTTTTGCATCTTCAAAAGTTAATTTCTCTTCTTCTTGCACTTTTAAAATTATGTGATAGCCAAATTGTGTTTGAACTGGTTCTTTGGTATATTCATCAACTTCAAGTGCTTTTGAAGCGTAATAAAAGTCATCAACGTGTGCTTCGAGTGAAACATTAGCAATTAAACCAGGATCTTCACCAACATGATCATCAGAGTATTCTTTAACCATTTCAATAAAATCAGCGCCATCATTTAGTTTTTCAATTATTTCTTCGGCTTTTTCATAAGCTGTTTCTAAAGCGGCGCTTTGATCTTCAACATTTTCTTCTGGTTGAATTAAAATGTGTCGAACATCCATCTGACCATGATAATCTTCTTCGTAGTATTTTAAAACATCATCTTCATCTAAATTATCGGCAATAAATTTCTTTAATGCTTCTTCTCGTTTAAAATTATTTATTAATGTTTCCTTTAATTCATTTTCATCTCGAAAACCAGAAGATATTAATAATTCCTCCCAATCTTCTTCGGAACTTTGCATTTTATACATTTCAATCATTTCTTCGGCTTGTTTTACAATTTCATCAGTTGTTTCTATTACTAAATTGGCGATAAAGGTGTCGATTAAATCAACTGTTGTCCCCGCACCATATATTTGTTTCATATCTTGATAAATGTCATCCGCAGTTATTTGATAGCCATCAATTTCTGCAACAACCTCACTGCCGTCTTTTAATTGTGGATTGCCACACCCAAGTACAAATAATAAACTAATTAATGATAAAGTAATAATTTTTTTCATCTTATCCCTCCTTATGACTTACAAATTTAATGATAACAAAAAAAATAAAATAATGCAATAATAATTAATATATTTTTATGGGAAGATTATGCTATAATATAAAACAAGGGAGTGATAAAATGAAGCAAAAAAAAGTTATTGGAATTTTTATTTTGCTACTGTTATTAGTTGGTCTGGTAACTTTTGTTTTATTTAGGGAGAAAGATTCTTTTAATAAAGGTCATTTAACTAATTTGCAAGCAGCAAGAACGCTTGAAAAGATTGAAATTAATCAATTAAATACTTTTGCTAATGAATTGTATCAAGAATTGGAAGGAGAAGAAAATTTGTTTTTCTCGCCACTTAGTATTTATATGGCTTTAGGGATGACTTATAATGGCGCTGCGGAAATAACAAAGGAAGAGTTTGAAAATGTTTTTGGCAAGGATGTTGATTTAAACGATTTGAATCGCGAGTTGCAGTATTTAGTGCGTGGTTATGAGGATATTGAGTTTAAATTATCTAATTCACTATGGATTCGTGATACATATCAAAAAGAAGTTTTGGAGTCGTTTTTAACTAAAAATAAAGAATATTATGGTGCTAAGGTTTCTTATTTAGATTTTAATAAAGCAAGTGCTGTTGATATTATTAACGAATGGGTTGCGAAAACAACGGAAGGATTAATTGAAGAGGCAGTTGAAGAAATAGACCCTTTAACAGTTATGTTTTTAATTAATACTATTTATTTCCAAGGGGACTGGCTAAAGCAATTTGAAAAAGAAGATACTTATGAAACTGATTTTTTTATCACTGGTGATAAAGTTGTTGATGTTGATATGATGCACAAAATTAATAACTTTGATTATTATGAAGATGAAGATGTTCAATTCGTATTGCTTCCTTATGAAGGTAGTGAAACAGCAATGTTTGTAGCGCTTCCCCAAAATGAAAGTAGTTTTGATTATAATAAATTGGATAAATATATTGCCAAAGCAAAAAACAATAATACATCAGTATCACTGCATTTGCCAAAAACAGAAATTGGGTTTCGTTCTAGTTTAAAAGGTGCGTTACAATCACTCGGCTTAAAAAGTGCTTTTGATGAATCGTTAGCAGATTTTTCTAATATGGCTGTAAGTGCTAAGCAGGATGGTTTGCATATTCATGATGTAATTCATGAGGCAGTTTTGATCATAGATGAAGAGGGAACTGAAGCAGCTGCAATGACTTCCGTAGAAATGCGAGTTGAATCAGTGCCACAATTTGATAAAAAAATGAAAATTAATCGACCTTTTCACGTTGGCATTATTGATTTAGATAGTAGTGTAATTTTATTTTCTGGACATGTAAATAATCCTAATGAATAAAAAATAGTTGAAAACATTATAAAAATATTATATAATGTTTTTGCTTTTGTCCCAGTAGCTCAGCTGGATAGAGCATCGCCCTTCTAAGGCGGATGTCGGAGGTTCGAATCCTTCCTGGGACACCATATATGAATAAAGAGATTGCAAGGTTTTTACGAATCTCTTTTTTTGTTTAAAATAGCAAAATGGTGGCATTTTGGTGGCATTTTTTCTAAAAAAATAAAAAATAGGGTGATTTTTACTTATTTTCTAGAATGGTATTTAATTTGCTTCTGACTTCATTTGTAACGGATTCAAAAACATGTGAATAAATATTAGTAGTAGTAGCTATTGAAGAATGTCCAACTCGGTCGCTAATAACTTTACTATGAATACCACTTGCTATTAGTAAACTAACAGATGTGTGTCTTAAACCATGAAAATTTATGTGAGGTAGATTATGCTTTTTCAATATATTAGTAAAGATTTTACTTGCTGTTTCTGGCAAGGTTGTTTTTCCTTCGGATGTAGTAAAGACTTTATTACTTCCAGCCCATACTTTTTTTAGTTTTTTCTTTGTTTCTTGCTGAATAAGTTCCCACTCTTGTAAAACTGATATGGATATATCGGTGATAGCAACTTTTCTATATGATGAGTTAGTTTTTGGGTCTTTTTCTATTAAACCTTTGCCGGCAACATATTGTACGGTTTTATTTATAGTTATTGATTTGTTCTTATAATCAATATCGTTCCACTCTAGAGCAATTATTTCGCCTCTGCGGGCTCCTGTGTCTAGTGCTAATAGTATTAAAGCTTTATGCATAGGCGGTTCAAGTTCTAAGGAATTAATTAGTTTTCTTGTTTGATCTAAATCATAATATTTGGCTTCCGTTTTCTTAATCTTTGGTTTATCAATGTCTAGGTTAGGATTGTTATGAATAATTTTCCACTTTACTGCTTTGTTTAATATTGCATTAATAATGGAATAATGTTTTTGAATTGTCGCATCAGCTAGTTTTTCTTTTCCTTCTAAGTTTCGTAAATAATTATAGAATTTTATTAAGTGAAGGGGTTTTAAATGGGTAATTTTTATAAATCCAATTTGACCATTAATATTTTTTAAGTAGTATTTATATGTTTCAACAGTTCTTGGTCCCATTGTAGGAATAGCATGTTCCTTTAACCATTTGTTGCTAAATTCTTCAAATGAATATGTGTTTTTTTCTAATAAAGAACCACTTTTAACTTTAGACCTTATTTCAGCCTCACGAGCTTTTGCTTCTGTTTTTGAGCCTTTTAATGTTTCAATAAGTCTTTTTCTTTTCCCATAAGTATCAAAACCAACATCAACTTCAATTCGCCACGTGTTTTTCTTTCTTTGATATACTGCCATTATTGTTTCTCCTTTACTATTTTATTATTCAAATCCCATCGATTTGTTTGCTGTTTCTATAGATTTATTAAAACAGATAGGTTCTTTTTTTTTCTCAGGTTCATAATGATGCCTTCTGTATTCTCGCATGTTTTTAACCTTTTCTTTGAGGTTATCAATAGTTGTTTTTGAATTCTTAATTTTTAGAAAAACAGCTTCCATTTGTTTAGATAAAACAAAATAATCTATATCTCTCATAATGTCTTCTTTTAACCATTCATCCAAATCTAACAAAACAATGCCTTCTCTAAGTTTAAATATATTCTCTTTGTCTTTTTTAGAAAAGTGTTTGTTGTCTATATTTGGTTTCTCGATAAATATACCAATATCTTCAAAAAAAGTTGCTCCTCCATACTCGCATAGTAAGTTAATTGTCGAAATAACATCAATGTCTCCAGGATGTTCACCCCAACGAGAAGTTTTTTCTTTTTTTAGATACTGTTCGCGGAGCATTTGTATTGTAGTATCTGACAACCCAAAAAATGTACCAGCAGATAGGTTGCCTGGGATTTTGTTTTCGCATAAATCATTGCATAAATATTCATAGGGGACATCATAATAAATTTTTATTTTTCTTAATTCTTCTAACCTAGGAAGTCGCGATCCTTCATAATTTCTTAATGCGGATACACTTAAGCCCATTTCTTGAGCCGCTATTTCTTGAGTTAACTTTCTGTTCTCTTTTTCTCCCTTTTCTTTCCTTAATAGTTCGAGTTTTTGATATAGTTCCATTTTATTCCTCCTTTTTACAAACGTGTATTTTTTCCTTTATATATGATGAAGTGTTATGATTTTGTATTTGCGTTAATCCTGCCTTAAAAATCGTTGACAAGAACGTATGTTTGCG
>PWLE01000031.1 GCA_003559495.1 Mollicutes bacterium | reverse complement strand
TAAAAGAAGAACAAACGGTATCAACGTTAACAATTGTTGATAAAGAAATAATTTGTGAAGAATAATAAAATGTTCCACGTGGAACATTAGAACTTGTCCAACGATGTTTCACGTGAAACATTGAAGAGTGTTTAAAGGATGTTTCACGTGAAACATTTAAAAAGGTTGAAAAAAACAAAAAAATATTGTATTTTGTGAAACAGACGCAACATAAATGTTTGAAACAGGTCAGGATTGAAAAATAGCAACCTTAAAACCTCTTTATGTGTGCGTCTTTTTAATGAGGAGATTTAAATGAAAAAAGAGTATTTAGAAGAAATAACAAGTTTAGCAAAAGCAGCAGCAATTAAGGAAGAAGTGCCAGTTGGCGCTATCATAGTTAAAGACAACAAAATAATTGGCAAAGGACAAAACCAACAATACCGTGCGGGCATAATATATAAACACGCTGAAATTAATGCCATAAAAGACGCTTGCATGAAAGTAGGGCGCCATGATCTTGCCGGCGCAACCATCATTGTTACACTTGAACCCTGTTTAATGTGCTTAGGAGCTATTATGGAAGCGCGTATTAAGAAGTTAGTTTATGTTTTGGAATCGCCAAAATATGGATTTTCTCGTTTAGTAGAAAAAAAGGAAGTGGCGAAAAAAATAATAATAAAAAAAGGGAACCACTCTGCGGAGCTAGAAACAATAATGAAAAAGTTTTTTCAAGCGAAAAGATAGTTTTTATTATTGCGAATAAATGATATAATTTTTACGGAGGAGAAGCATATGCACCAAACAATGTATCGAAAATATCGCCCCCATAGTCTTGATGAAATTTATGGGCAAGATGTTATTGTAACTATTTTAAAAAATCAGATAAAAGCAAAAGCGATTTCTCACGCTTATCTTTTTACCGGGCCCCGCGGAACGGGAAAAACTAGTGTTGCTAAAATTTTAGCAAAGGTTATTAATTGTGAAGATGAAGCGCAACCATGTGGCAATTGTTCTTTTTGTAAAATGCGACAAGAAGAAAACTTAGATATTATTGAAATTGATGCTGCATCTAACAATGGTGTTGATGAAATAAGAGAATTAAAAAGGAAAATAAACCTTACACCATCTTACGGACAATATAAAGTATATATTGTTGATGAAGTGCACATGTTGACAACATCAGCCTTTAATGCACTTCTTAAAACATTAGAAGAACCACCCCCATATGTTTTGTTTGTTTTAGCAACAACCGAACCACACAAAGTGCCAGAAACAATTTTATCGCGTTGCCAGCGCATGGACTTTAAAAGGTTAACAGACAAAGCAATTATTGAAAGGTTACTCGATATAAAAGAAAAAGAAAAAATAAATATTGAAGAATTTGCTATTCAAGAAATAGCCAGGCTCGCGCAAGGCGGAATGCGCGATGCAATAGGGTTACTTGAGCAAGCAACCGCCTATAATCCCGATCAAGAAATCACAGCGGAAGATATCCACACAATTAATAGCTCAATTGGTGAAAAAGAACTAGAACAAATATTTATTGATGTTATTGATGGGGATTTTGAGAGCATTTTAACAAAAACGGAAAAATATTATAATCAAGGGAAAAATGTTACTAAAATTTTAGAAGAAATAATTAATTATATGCGAAAGTGTTTGCTAGAAAAAAAACTAGGACGAGAAAATAGCAAAATAGTAGCGAAAATAAACGAAGCTGTCGAATATGGCAAACTTTTAAACGAAACAATAGAATTAAATAAATTTTTAATGGAAATGAAAAATGATAGCAACCCCAAAGCGCTATTAGAAATTGCTTTAGTCAATTTGGCAAATAATATTGAAAAAGAAAACGATAAAACAAAGCCCGTTATAAATTTATTAGGAAACGACGACAATCAAGAAGAGGAAAAACAACCAGCAAACAAGGAAGTAAAAAAACAACAAGAAAAAAACCCGGAAGAAGGCCCGCCTAAAAAAGAAAAAGCGCAAGAAACACCAAAGAAAAAAGAAACGCAGGGAACCGATTTAGAAGCTTTAAAGAGATTGCGTATAGACAACACTTTTTCAAAAGTAAGCAAGAATTTTAAAAGAGAATTAGAAGAATTATTAAGAAAGAAAAAGTTAGTAATTAGCAAAGAAGATAAAAAAGGTCATTTGTTAATTGATGGAGAGATCAAAGCTGCCAGCGAAGAAAATCAATATTTTATTATTGTCTTTGAATCAAACGCTATTTCTGAAGCATACAACAAAAATATAAAAACAATGGAAACTTTATTAGAGAAAAAAATAAAAATGAAATTAAAGTCAATTGCTCTTTCAACTGAAGAATGGGAGCAATATCGTCAAGAATTTAAAGAAAAGAAAAGAGAATATAAATATAAAAAAGAAAATGGCGAGGCTGACAAATTTTTAAAAGCGCAAAAAAAGGAAACAAATGAAATAGAGAAGAAATTTGGCGACTTAGTGCAAAAATATTAAGGAGGAAGAAAAATGAATATGCAAGCAATGATGAAACAAGCACAGCAAATGCAAAAAGAGATGATGAAAATTAAAGCAGAAATTGATGAAACGGAGTTTTTAACAGAAAACGAGGTCATAAAACTAAAAATGTTGGGAAATAAAGAAATTGTATCATATGAAATAAAACTATATGATCTTGAAAAGGCAGACAAAGAAATGATAGAAGATATGACAGTGGTAGCATTTAAAGAAACGCTAGCAAAAATTGAAAACGAAAAAGAAGCCAAACTGGGTCCTTACACAAAAGGGATGGCGGGATTGATTTAATGAAATACCCAGCCGTTTTAGAACAATTAATTGAAAATTTTCAACAATTACCTGGAATTGGGAAAAAAACAGCAGAGCGAATGGCGTTTGCCGTTTTAAAATGGGAAAAAAAGGAAATTGAAAAATTTAGCAGTAATTTAGTCGATGCCAAAGAAAAAATAAACAAATGTCAAGAATGTAATAATATTACTATGGCGGAAAAATGTGATATTTGTTTGGATGAAAAACGCGATCAAACAATTATTTGCGTTGTTGAAGATATAAAAAAAATCAAAACTTTGGAAGACCTCCAAGTGTTTCAAGGAAAATACTATGTAATAGAAGAAAACATAACACCATTTCTAACGAGCGAAAGAATAGATAAGTTAGTAGAACCATTAATAAAAAAAGCACGTGAGGAAGAAGTAATGGAAATTATTTTTGCTCTTAAATTATCAATTGAAGGAGAAACAACGATGGCTTATATTACAAAACTGCTCGAAAACGATAATATTAAAGTAACTAAATTAGCGCAAGGTGTGCCTCATGGTGCCGATATTGATTATATAGACGCTTTAACAATTGAAAGAGCTTTTGTTGAGAGGAAGTAGTGATATCCTTGTTAGAAAAATATGAGAAAGAAAACGAAACGTCAATATCGATATTAGAAAAACAAATAGCCAATGATAAATTATTACATGCTTATATGTTTGTTGGTGGTGACCAAAAATTATTAAAGGAATTAGCGAAAAAATTTGTTAAGGAAATATTAGGAAAAAAGTTTTATATTCAGATAGAAAATGAAACGTTAGTAGATTTTAAAATTATTGAAACCGATAAGATGATAATTTCAAAAGAAGAAATAAAAGAATTACAAAGGTTTTTGCGCGACAAGCCAATTGCGTGTCAAAAAAAGATTTATATTATAATGCAAGCAGAAAAATTAAGTGTTGTAGCAGCGAATGCATTGTTAAAAGATCTCGAAGAGCCAAACGAAGATGTAATCGGGATTTTGACAACAACAAATATTGATAGCGTAATAGAAACTTTGCATTCTCGGTGTGGTGTTTTATATTTTGGCAACACTAAAGAAGAAAATGAGGAGATTTTTCTACTAGCAAAAACCTTTGTGAAAAAACTTGAAAAAAATATTGAAGAAACACATGTTTTTATTGATGAATTAGTTTTAAACGAAATAAAGGAAAAAAAAGAATTAGATAGTTTTTTTGGAAAAGTAATTGATATATATAATGAAAAATTACATGAAGAAAAAACTAATAAAAAAAACCGAGAAAAAATAATGAAAAGAATAAAAATTTTTATGAAAATAAGAAGCTTAATTTTTGTTAATGTAAATATAAAATTAATGTTTGATAAGTTGTTCTTTTTGTTGAAGGAGGAAGAAAAATGAAAAATATTGTTGGAATAAGATTTTTTGATCAGCTGCGCACATATCACTTTGATGCGCAAAATTTAAAATTGTCATTACAAGACATTGTAATTGTATCAACCGCCAAAGGTTTGCAAATAGGAAAAGTAGAACGCCTTTTTGTTCCGTATCACGAAGATGGTGAATACGCTCCTGTAATTCGGTTGGCAACAGAAAAAGACTTAAGAAAAAGAGAAAAATTAGCAAATCAAGAAAAAAGAGCGTTAATAGAGTGCCAGGAAATTGTTGAAGAAGAGGGCTTGCCAATGAAATTGGTAGATGCTCGTTATGCCTTTGATAAAAACACATTAACTTTTTCCTTCTTTGCTGAAAAAAGGGTGGATTTTCGAAATCTTTTAAAAATTTTAGCAAGCACATATAAAACACGAATTGAATTAATTCAAATCGGCGTTCGTGACAAAGCTCGGGAAATAGGAGGAATTGGTATGTGTGGTCAGGAGCTGTGTTGCGCTAGATTTTTAAATAAACTAGATAATGTATCTATTAATATGGCGAAAAATCAAGACCTTGCTTTAAACCCAAATAAAATAAATGGTGTGTGCGGGCGGTTATTGTGTTGCCTTAATTATGAAAACGAAAATTATACTAACTGTAAGAAAAAGATGTCCCCTGTCGGCAAAGAAATAAAAACAGATCAGGGACCAGGAAAAATCATTAAAATTAACTGTTTGAAGCAAACATATGATGTGCAATTAAAGTCTGGTGAAATAATAGAAATAAAGGAACAAAATGGAAAAAATAAATGAGCTGTTTTTACACGAAGAAATGAAAATTTATCAAAAGTCAGAAGGATTTAATTTTTCATTAGATAGTATTTTGTTAGCACGCTTCGTTGGTCTTAAGAAAAATACTAAAAAAATCTTAGATATTGGAACTGGTAACGCCCCAATCCCCTTAATTTTAACAAAGCGTACGAAAGCAACGATTGTTGGGGTTGAAATTCAAAAAGAAGTTTATGAATTGGCGCAAAAAACAATCGAAATAAATAAAAAAGAAGGGCAAATAAAAATTATGCAAGGCGATATAAACGAAATTTGGCAAAAATTTAATAATGAATCGTTGGACACAATTGTTTGTAATCCGCCTTTTTTTAAACAATTTGAAAAGACTAAAAAGAATATCCAAATAACAAAATCAATTGCGCGGCATGAAATAAAACTAACGCTTGAAAGGCTTTTTGCAATCGCAAGAAAAGTATTAATTAATGGCGGAAACATAGCTCTAGTGCATCGTCCGGAACGTTTAATTGAAATCATTAGGTTGATGAAAGAAAATAATATTGAACCAAAGCGAATTAAATTAATATATCCTAAAAAAAAGAAAAACGCGAATATTCTATTAATAGAAGGGGTTAAAAATGGCAAGGCTGGTTTAATAATTGAATCCCCTTTAATTATTCATTATGAAAATGGAAATTATACAAAAGAAGTTTTTACGTACTGTAAGGAGGAATAGATATGAAAGGAAGCGTCTATATCATTCCCACCCCAATCGGTAATATGGCAGATATTACACTACGCGCGCTTGAGGTGTTAAAAGAGGTTGATGCTTTATTTTGCGAAGACACAAGAGAGGTTCGCAAATTGTTAGAAAAATATAACATTAAAGCATCATTAATTATTAATAATGATTTCAACGAAGAAAAAAATGTGTCTAAATTATTAAAGTTATGCCAAACAGGAAAGAAGGTTGGCATTGTTTCGGACCGCGGAACCCCTTTAATAAGTGATCCGGGTTATAAATTGGTTCGGGTTGCTATAGAGAATAATTTCCCAATAATTTCACTTCCCGGTCCCTGCGCTTTAATAACAGCGTTAACTTTGTCGGGGTTTTCAATAGATTCCTTTGTTTTCTTAGGGTTTTTAGACAAAAAGAAAAACAAAAGAAGCAAACAAATTTTAAAAACAAAAGAATATGAAATGCCAGTTGTAATTTATGAAACGCCCCACCGCGTTAATAAAATTTTAAAAGAAATGTTAGAATTATTGGATGATCAAGAGGTTTTTATTTCCCGGGAAATATCGAAGCGATTTGAAACCCATTATCGCGGAAAAATTTCTGAGGTAATTAAAAACACAGAAAAAATAAAGGGCGAAATAGTGATTATTATTGATAAAATGGTCTTAGAAGATAAATATGATGAGAAACAAATAAAAGAAATGGTTGATTACTTCTTGCCAAAAAGTAGCAATTTAAATATGGCGCTTAAGAAAACCGCCCACGAATTAAATATTTCGAAAAGGGAAGTATACAAAAAATATCATAATTTATAAGAGGTGAAAAGATGAAGTTAATAGTTGGATTAGGAAATCCAGGAAGAAGTTATAAAAATACGCGCCACAACGTTGGTTTTCAAATGCTAGATGCAATAGCCGCAGCTAAAAAAATAAAAATCGACAAAAAAAAATATCAAAGCTTATATTATATTGGTAAGTGGAATGAAGAAACTGTTATTCTTTTAAAGCCCCAAACCTTTATGAATAATTCTGGAATGGCTGTGAGACGCTTTGTTGATTATTATAATATAGCAGTAGATGACATTTTAATTATTTATGATGATTATTATCTTGAAGTAGGTGATTATAAATTAAAAGCTAGCGGAAGTTCAGCCGGTCACAATGGATTGAAAAGCATTGAAAAAAACTTACAAACGACAAATTACAAAAGATTAAAAATAGGCATTTCTCGCCAACCAGATATGTTATTATCAGATTATGTTTTGGGGAAGTTTTCGAAAGCAGAAGCTGAAAAAATAAAAGAATTAGAAAAAAAAGTTGTTGCGATAGTTGAACATTATTTGCAATATGATTTTGAAAAAGTTATGTCAATTTATAATGAAAAAAGCACATATTAGTGTGCTTTTTCAATGGCATCAATAATTCTTGGAATCATTTGTTGTTTGCGGGAAATTTTATCACTAATAAAAATCCAATCTTCAATTTTTTCTAATTCAAAAGCTTTCTCGAGAATTCTTTCCGACTTTTTGTTATAAATTATGTAGGAGCCGTTATTGATTATGTCGGTAATAAACAACGCAAAAACAGTATAATTTTTGTTTTCTGCTTCTTCCTCAATTTTTTCTTTAAATAACTTTAAGTCTTTTTTAATATCATTTTGATTAGTAGTTTTAAACTGGCCAAGGCCTATTAATTGATTATGAATAGTAAAAGTTTTAAAATCGCTATAGATAATTTCTTCTTTACTCATGTCAGCAATAGAAGAAGCGGCCGCAAACATTTTTTCTGCTAGTTTCTGATAATCAATTTTGGAAATTTTATTAAGTTCACAGAGAACCTTTTTATCTAAAGCGGTAGTTGTTGGGGAACGAAGTAATAAAGTATCAGAAATGATCCCAGCCATAAGTAATCCCGCTGTTGTTGGATCAATTTTTACATTATTTTCTTGGTATAAGTGGAAAATAATAGTAGAACAACTTCCGACAATCATATTTCGAAAATTAATTGGATATGCTGTTGACATGTTTCCTATTTTATGATGATCAATAACTTCGAGAATTTGCGCTTCCTCAATGCCAATAACGCTTTGATCAGCTTCATTATGATCAACTAAAATAACTTTTTTCGGATTAATGTCGTTAAGATGATCAAGAGTAATCAATCCTTTAACACAAGCGTCTTTATCTAAGGCCGGGAAATAAACTTGTCTCGAGTCATTGGCAATTCTTTTAAATTCGCTAACATAATCGTTTGTTTTAAAAGTAACAAAATCTTCTTTGCTCATTAGTTCGTGAGCAAAGTTAGAAAAAAGGATTAAGTTGGCAATTTTGTAAGAATCAAGGGGTGATTTTATTATGTTTACTTTTTTTTCTTTTGCTTTTTTTAATATTTTTGGCGAAACATCAAAATTATTAGAAAGAATGAGTAATTTTATTTTATTTTCCACCGCATATTCTTGAATATCGGGGCGATCACCAAGAATTAGAATTGATTCAGAATTTAATTTTACTTCTTTTATAAATGTTTCCGTCTCATAAGCTGCTACTAATAGATTGCCGGCAATATTTTCATCAAATCCTAAAACCTTTGCCCCCTCCAAAACTTGTAAAATATTTGCCAAAGATGTTTTAATATTTTGAAAATCACAATTAATTAAAAACTGTAATATATCATTTAAATTAATAATTCCAGCCAATTTATCGTTTTTTTCAACAACCGGAACAGTAGTTAAATGATTTTCTTTCATAAATTTTAAAACGCTTAAAATCGAGTCGTGTTTTTTTGTGAAAGAAGTTTTTAAGAAATTAACATCTTTAATTTGTAGTTTAACATCATTTAAAAAACTAGGTTTGGGAATTTCAAAATAATTTAGTACAAACTTAGTCTCATTATTTATATCTCCTAAAATTTTAGGAGAGGCCTTAATATTGAGTTTATTTTTTAAGTTTGCTAATGTTATAGCAGAAGTAACGCTGTCAGTATCAGGATTTTTATGACCAAAAATTAAAAGTTCTTCCATGCAAACCTCCTTATAGTTAATTAAATTATAACATAAACGAAGCCTTTAGAAAAGAAAGAATATTGCTTTTTTCTTCTTTTGTGATATAATAATACTTACTAAAAGGAGGCGTTTAGATATGAAAAAAATGAAAACAGATGAACTAACATTTATGTATATGGTAAGCAAAATTCATGGCGCGGAAGAATTACGAAGAATAACATCTTATGAAGAACAATATCGGGTTTTAAGAAATAGGGGGCGGGAGTTGGATACAAAAGTTGATATTGATACTAAAGAGGGACTGGAGTTTTTCCAAGATTTAAAAGGAAAAGTTGTCGGAGATGAAAATACACCTTTGAAAATTTTTGAAGATAATGAGATGTTTTATTATCTTTCTCCAGATGAAAAAAAAGGCATTGTATTTCTTGATGAGCATGATGCACAAAAACTATTTTTAGAAATAGAGCAAACATTGGAAAATTTTCAAGAAACGTTACAAAGTGGAAAAAGCAAATAAAAAAAACTAAGAAGAAAGAAAAATATATGTTTTTTTAAAGAGAAATTGCGGTTGGTGTAAGCAAGAAAAGGACAGTGTTTTGTATGGTTTTGGAGTTGTTTAATCGATAGGTAGATTAAAACGATATGCGCGTTATAGCATTTAAGAGCATAGTTAAACTATGAATTAAGGTGGTACCGCGTTTTTAACGTCCTTATTAAAATAAGGGCGTTTTTTAAAGGAGGAAAATATGAATAGAGGGTTTGAAAAAATAAGTTGGAGCGCGTTTCGGAAGGAAGTTGAAGAAAATAAAGAGTTATATGATAATTATTCATTGCCGGTTCTTAAAACTCAAAAAAGTGCTGGTTATGATATAATGTTATTACAAAATATTGAATTGAAGCCAGGAGAGATCAAAAAAATACCAACGGGAATAAAAGCCTATATGAAAGATGATGAAGTTTTGTTTTTAATAATAAGAAGCAGTTTAGGTTTTAAATATAATATAAGATTATGTAACCAGGTAGGGGTTGTTGATGCCGATTATTATAATAATGAAAAAAATGAAGGACATATATGGTTGGCAGTGCAAAATGAAGGTAATAAAACAGCCGCTTTTAAGGCAAAAGAAGGCATCGCCCAAGCTATTTTTATACCCTTTTTGAAAGCGGATAATATATTTAATAATAATAAAAGAAAAGGAGGAATGGGGAGCACCAATGAAAAATAATAATTTTAATATTTATACGGCAATTGTTTATGCAACCAATAAACCACATATTGGCAACACATATGAAATTATTTTAGCTGATGCTATTGCGCGTTATAAAAAATCGCAAGGATATGAGGTTTATTTTCAAACGGGAACAGACGAGCATGGTCAGAAAATCGAAAAAACAGCTCAAGAAAAAAACGAAAAACCACAAGAATATGTTGATAAAATAACGACGGAAGTAAAAAAGGTATGGCGAGCGGTTAATGCTGATTATGATCAATTTGTGCGCACAACCGATGAGAAACATAAACAAGCGGTAGCTAATTTATTTCAAAAGTTATACGATAAAGGCGACATTTATGAAGGAAGTTATGAAGGATTGTATTGTATTCCGTGCGAGTCTTTTTGGACAAAAGCTCAAGCCGAAGATGGCAATTGTCCAGATTGTAATCGTCCGGTGGCATATAGTAAAGAAAAGGCTTACTTTCTAAAATTAAGTAAGTATGCTAAACAACTGGAAAAACAAATAGAGGAAAACCCAACGTTTATTCAACCAGAAAGTCGAAAAAACGAGATTGTAAATCAATTCATAAAGCCTGGTTTAGAAGATTTGTGTGTGTCCCGCTCTTCATTTAACTGGGGAATAAAAGTGCCTTTTGATGAAGAACAAGTAATTTATGTTTGGTTAGACGCCCTTACTAATTATATAACGTTTATTGGTTTTGACGGCTATCAAGGAAAGGGAAATTTTGCGAACCACTGGCCAGCTGATTTGCATGTTATTGGCAAAGATATCGCCCGGTTTCATTTTATTTACTGGCCGATAATACTAATGGCATTAAATTTACCGCTTCCTAAACAAATTTTGGCTCATCCTTGGGTTTTAATGAGTGAAGGAAAGATGAGTAAATCAAAGGGAGACCTAATATATGCTGATGATTTGGTAAATAAGTTTGGTGTTGATGCCGTTCGGTTTTATTTTTTAAACCAAATCTCCTATGCCAACGATGGTTTGTTTTCTTACGAATTGTTTATTGATAAAGTTAATGCTGAATTAGCTAACAATCTTGGCAATTTAATAAGCAGAACTTTAAAAATGATCGAAAAATATTGTCAGGGTATAATCCCAGCAGCAAATAAAATGGATGCAAGAGATCAAAAATTACAAGCTGATGTTGAAAAATTAAAGGAAAAAATGGTTGCGAAAATGGATGCTTTCCGGGTCGGCGAGGCATTAGATGCTATTTTGGAAATCTTTAATGTTGCTAATAAATATATTGAAGATAAAAAACCATGGCATTTAGAAAATAAGGGTGAGCGGGATAACACATTATATAATTTGGTTGAGACTATTAAAATAGGAACTACTCTTTTGCAGCCGTTTCTTCCCGAAACAAGTGACAAAATTTTTCAACAACTAAATGTAAAGTCTTTTAAAATAAAAGATTTGGAAACATATTCGGATGAATTAGTTGGAAAAGAAATTGGAAAAAAAGCGGTTTTGTTTGCGCGAATAGACAAAGAAAAGATATTAAAAGAGTTAGTGTAAAGCAAAGTGTCTATCTTAGCTAAAATCAATTGTTATCTTAAAAAAATGTGATATAGTTAAGTTGGAAGGATAAAAAGGGGCGTTTCCAAATAGATAAGAAGTGTTTCACTTCTTATTTTTTTAAAAAGGAGGAAAAATGATTGTTGATTCGCATGCTCATTTATTTAGCAAATATTATCAAGACCTAGACAAACTAATCAGAAGTTATAAGGGCTTGGTTGTTATTAATTGTGCCAGTGATGGTGAAGAAAATAATGAAATTTTATCTTTGTGTAGAAAGCACGCCAACATTTACGGAACAGTCGGAATTCATCCTCATAATATTGCAGAATGGACTCCGAAAATGGCAGAATTTATTAAAAAGAGTCTTCAAAATGAAAAAATTGTCGCTCTTGGCGAAATTGGATTAGATTATTATTATGGTGTCAATCACAAAAAACAAAAAGAAGTTTTTGAGAAGCAACTAAAAATAGCAAAAGAGCTTGATAAACCAGTGGTTATTCATAGCAGAAATGCGCTAGAGGATACATTAGAAATTTTAAAGCGCTATCCTGAAATAAAAAAAGTTATGCACAGTTTTAGCTATGATTTTCAAGCCGCTCAAGAATTTATAGCAATTAATTGTTTAATAGGTGTCAACGGCATTGTAACATTTTCTAAAAATCAACCAATTGCCGATGTTGTCGAAAAAATTGCTTTAAAAAATCTTTTGGTAGAAACCGACAGTCCCTATTTAACGCCAGTGCCACATCGAGGTAAAAAAAATGATAGTAGCAAAATTATTTATGTAATCGAAAAAATCGCCCAAATAAAAAAAACAAGCAAGGCTGAAGTTATAAAGCAAACTACTCAAAATGCCGCCGTGTTATTTGACTTAAAACTTGATAAATGCTAAAATATGGTAAATTTGAGGTGAAAAAAAATGAATTTATATTTGCTGGAAGTTTTTGGCAAATGGATAAATTTTATGGTGATAAGTTCTTTTGTTGTGTTAGGTTTTTTGCCAATAGAAGAAATAAGCATTGAAATCCCAAACGAAAACGTTTACAAAAGTTTCCAGGTAGCATACGATATTCAACCATATGAAACAGAAAAAGTTTATAATAATAGTATTCCGCAAGGAAATGAAATAGTTAAGAGTGCTGGCCAAGAAGAGGTCACAGTTATCTTCGGAGATAGATCAGCATTGTTGCAAGAAGGAAAAAATGAAATTATATATGTTGGCACAGGCGCGAAAGGCACATATTATGGTAATTTAACTGGTTATGGAGCTGATTGTCGCGGATGTAATGGAAAAGGCAATTTAAAGTGTTGGTCAGCTGGGCATAATTTGGTAGAAGATGGAAAATACTATAATGATGAATTATTTGGGAAAGTTAGAATTGTTGCTGCTCCACCCCAAACGTTGGCTAATGGCCGGTCATTTAGTTGCGGAACAATTGTGGAAATAAGTTTTGAAGATAATAAATTTTTAGCTATTGTGTTAGATCGCGGGGGAAAACTAACAAGTGATTTTAACAGAGGAATTATTTTGTTTGACTTAGCCTTTGTAAGTGAGGAAGAGGAGTTATCTGAAATTTATTCGATTACTAGACAAGATGGCTCGGTTCGATACGAAGTAAAAAGATGGGGATTTTAAAAGCAAGCAATTGCTTTTTTTTATTGATTAAAATATGGTATAATAATTCCGAAAAGGTGATAATATGAAATACGAATTAATTTCCTCGTACACACCAGCCGGCGACCAGCCCAAGGCTATAAAAAAACTAGCAAATAATTTTGATGCTGGTAAAAAGCAACAAATATTATTAGGAGCGACAGGGACTGGGAAAACATTTACCATGGCAAATTTAATCAAAAAAATAGGAAAAAAAACTTTAATTATCGTCCATAACAAAACATTGGCCGGCCAGTTATATAGCGAATTAAAAGAATTATTTCCGAAAAATAAGGTTGAATATTTTGTTTCATATTATGACTATTATCAACCAGAAGCTTATGTAGCTAAAACCGATACTTACATTCAAAAAGATGCTTCTATAAATGAAGAAATTGATGAGTTACGACATGCGGCAACATCAGCGCTTTTAAAAGGGGATGATACGATTGTTGTTGCTTCTGTTTCTTGTATTTATGGCATTGGTGAAAAAAGTGACTATATTAATAAAATGTTGACAGTAAAAACAAATGAAAAAATAAATCGTGATGAATTAATAAATAAATTAGTGGAAATGCAGTATGAAAGAAATAATGTTGAATTAAAGCGTGGGAGTTTTCGTGTCCGTGGTGATATTGTGGAAATAGCACCAATTGAAGAAAGAAAAAAGGCTATTCGCTTGCTCTTTTTTGATAATGAAATAGAAAAAATAGATTTTTTTGATCCCTTAACAGGCGAAGTAGAAAAGAAAGTTAAAAATGTAACAATTTTTCCGGCCAGTCATTTTGTGATTGATGAAGAAAAACTGCAAACAGCTATTAAAAGAATTGAAGTAGAATTAGAAGAGCGATTGGAAGACTTGAAAAAGAAAAATAAATTATTGGAATATCAACGATTAGAGGAGCGCACTAAATATGATCTAGAAATGCTACGGGAAACAGGTTTTTGCGCTGGGATAGAAAATTATTCTCGGCATCTTTCACTCCGAGAACAAGGAGAAACGCCAACGACTTTAATTGATTTTTTGGGTGATGACTTTTTAATGATTATTGATGAATCACATGTAACAATCCCGCAGATTAGAGGAATGTATAATGGTGATCGGGCGCGCAAACAAACTTTAGTTGATTATGGGTTTCGTCTTCCTAGTGCACTTGATAATCGGCCTCTAACTTTCTCTGAATTTGAAAAAAAATTGAATAAAGTTATCTATCTATCCGCAACCCCCGGTGAATATGAATTAACTAAAGGCTTAGAGGTGGTAGAGCAAATTATTCGCCCGACTGGGCTTCTTGATCCAATAGTAGAAGTTCGCGCAAGCAAAAATCAAATTGATGATTTGATTGAAAGTATTAATGAGACAATTAATAGAAAAGAACGCACGTTAATCACAACGTTAACTATTCGAATGGCGGAAGAAATGAAACAATATTTGCAAAATTTTGGTTTTAAAGTAGCTTATATGCATAACGAAATAAAAACATTAGAGCGGTTAAAAATTATTAGGGACTTGCGCTTAGGAAAATATGATGTTTTAGTAGGGATTAATCTTTTGCGGGAAGGATTGGATATTCCGGAAGTAAGTTTGATTGCCATTATGGATGCTGATAAGGAAGGTTTTTTAAGAAGTGGACGTAGTTTAATTCAAACAATAGGGCGGGCGGCGCGAAATAAAAATGGTCGCGTAATTATGTATGCTGATAAAATAAGTGCAGCAATGGCATCGGCGATTGCAGAAACGGAACGACGAAGAAAAATTCAAATGGAGTATAATGAAAAATATAATATTCAACCGGTGACAATTAAGAAAGAAATTCGTGATTTAGTCGGCAATTATGAAAAAATATTAGATACAAAGGATGATAATATTATTAAAAAGAAGGAAGTAATAGCAAAAATAGAAAAGGATATGAAAAAAGCAGCCGAAAATCTTGATTTTGAAAAGGCAGCTAAATTGCGGGATATGTTATTTGAATTAAAAGAGGAAAAGTGGGAGGTTAAATAATGAAAAAAATAAAAGCAGAAAATTTAGAAATTAATTTAGATCAATTAAATATTCCGATTCAGGCAAAGAAAAAACTTTCCTTTTTTAAAGTAGCGACCGTTTCTGATTTTCTTTGTTATGATTGTCCTGAAAATACAGAGTTTTCTAGTTATGGCATTCCTGCTCTTAAAATAGGGAAGAATAGTAGAAAAAGGTTGTATGATGAATTGGAAAGTAAAGGAATTCCTCGAGCCTTTGAATTGAGTGAAGGAAATTGGAGCAGATATTTAGAAGCTTCTATTTTGGAACTTCCTTTAAAAATAGCAACAATTAATAAATTATATCGTTGTGGTTTTAAAAAAGTGAGTGACTGTCTAGAACAATCAGTTTTTACTAAAAAGTGTTTGGGAGAAGATTATGAAGAATTTGCTAGCTTTTGTCAAACACATAATTTAAAAATTAAACAGGTTGCGGTTTCTGATAACTTGAAATTAATTGATATAGAAAACCCTAACCGTTTAAATGTTGTTTCGGAAGGAAAAATAAAAAAAGATCATATGAAATGGTATTCTAAAAGGTATCAATGGGCGTCAGAAGCAAGATATTATGGCCTAGAAACTTTAGGAGACGTTAAAGAATTAGGTTATGAGAATTTTGCCGAGAAAAACGGCAATGTTTTAGATAGTTTTTTTTGTGAATATGAAATTGACATGCCAGGTTATAAGGGAAAGGATCAGATAGAAGAATTGAAAGAAGCGCGGTTATTATTAAAATTATTGTTAGATGCCTATGAAGAAGAATTAGACATTGAAGAAGAGGAAGACGTAATAAATTTTGTTAAAAAAAAAGTTGCAGGAAAATATTAAAAAGGAGGAAAAAATGAAAATATTTAAATGTGAAATTTGTGGGAACGTAGTTGATCTTTTATATAATGGTGGAGGAGCGCTAGTTTGTTGTGGTCAGGATATGATTTTGCTTAAAAAAAATCAGGAAGATAGCGTTTTTGAAAGTCATCTTCCTAAAATTGAAGAAAAAAATCAAAAAATTAATGTGCAAATAGGAGAGAAACTTCATCCAATGGAAGAAAAGCATTATATTGAGTGGGTGGCATTAATATCTGAAACAACCTTGGTAAGAAAGAAATTAAAACCCGACAATGAGCCGAAGGTTATTTTTGATAAGGTGGCTGAAAAATATGAAATTTTGGCATATTGTAATATTCATGGCTTATATAGCAAACAAAAATAATTTAAAAAAAAGGTGGCGGACCATCTTTTTTTATAAAATTATGTTATAATTAATAAAGGTGATGATATGACTAATAAAGTTTTCAAAAGTGTTGATGAGCAAATTGAAATATTACGTAATAAAGGTTTGTTAATAGATGAGTATGAGAAAACAAAGGATATTTTATTTCGGGAAAATTATTTTTTTATTAGTGGTTATCGCAAAATATTTATGCGCAGTGAGAAAGAAAAAAAATTTATTTCTGGCACGACTTTTGAAGAATTATATGCAGTTTTTGTTTTTGATCGAAAAGTTCGCAATACCATGTTTAAATTTATTTTAATAATTGAAAATAATATTAAATAGATAATGAGTCATGTTTTTTCCAAAAAATATGGAATTAATGAAAAAAGTTATCTTGATCCTTGTAATTTTACAAAAGATAGTTATAAACAAAAACAAGTTCATGATGTTTTAAGCAAAATGAAAAGGCAAATTAGAAATAATGTTCGTGACCATACGGCAACAGCACATTATTTAAATAATCATGGTTTTATTCCTTTGTGGATTATGGTAAAAGTTTTATCATTAGGAATGATTGCGGAATTTTATATGATTTTAAAACCAGAGGATCAACAAGAAATTGCTAATTATTATAATCTTGATAAAGAAACCTTAGATATATATTTGTGTTTGTTAGCAAATTATCGTAATTTATGTGCTCACGAAGATATTTTATTTGAACGAAGAACGCAAATGAGAATTCCGGATAATAAATATCATAAAATTTTAGGAATTAAACAAGTTGATAATGAGTATCTTTTTGGCAAAAATGATTTGTTTGCATTAATCATAATTATGAAAACTTTGCTACTAGAAGATGAGTTTCAAGAATTAATATTCGAGATTAGTTATGAAGTTGATGTTTTAGATGGGAAAATAAAAGTTGTGCCAACAAATGAGGTTTTAAATAAAATGGGATTTCCTGATAATTGGCGTGATATTATAAATATAGAGTGAGGTGGAAAAATGAAAAAAGTTCTTATTAGTTTATTAGTTGTAGCGGCTTTTGTAACAGGAGCATATACAACGGTTTATTTAATTGATACAGTTAAATTTGAGCAGGAAGTTATTGAAAAAAGGGAGATAATCGGCGAAGATTCTATTGCTCCGGCGGTGGCAAAAATTTATGATGCTGTTGTTTTAATTGAAATTAGAGAAGGAGATTCAGTTATTAATTCAGGGACTGGTTTTTTCTATAAGGTTGAGGAAGAAAAAGGCTATTTAATTACAAATTACCATGTGGTTGAAAATAGTGATACCGTTGTTGTTGTTACAAACGAAGAGAAAGAATATGAGGCGGAGGTTGTTGGCAAAGATATTTTTAACGATTTAGCAATTTTAACAGTTGCTGAAGAGGCTGCTCTAGAGACAATTGTTTTGGGAGATAGTTCTGCTATGGCGATTGGCGAAAGTGTTTTTACAATTGGTTCACCTTTGGGAAGACAATATATGGGAACAGTTACAAAAGGAATTTTATCAGCGCGAAATAGAAAAGTAGAAACCAATTTAGGAAATCAAAGAATTTTATTTGAGGTTTTACAAACAGATGCGGCTATTAATCCTGGCAATAGCGGCGGGCCGCTTGTTAATTTAGATGGCGAGGTTATTGGAATTAACTCTATGAAAATTGTTCAAGAGACTATTGAAGGAATGGGATTTGCAATTCCTATAAAAAGTGTTAGGGCGATAATAACACAATTAGAAAAAGGTGAAGAAATCAAACGACCTTTACTAGGAGTGTTATTAGTAGATGCTAACGATCAAGCAGCATTATATGTTAATCGCATTAATTTATTGAAAGAATATCAAAATGGCGTTGTTATTCTTGAGGTTGGTGAGGAAAGTGATGCTGAAAAGGGTGGCGTGCAAGAAGGCGACGTTGTGTTAGAAATAAATGGCGAGCAGATAAGAAATAGTGCTCATTTTCGTTTTTTATTATTTAAATATGAAATTGGGGAAGAAATAACTCTAACATTAGAGCGTGAAATTGATCAAGAGATGGAAAAAAAGGAAATAACAATAAAATTAGAAACACAATTAAAACAAGAATAAACAATTGAAAAAGAAAATCAAGTATGGTATACTTGATTTGCTTCTTAGGGGCATAGTTAAACGGTATAATAACGGTCTCCAAAACCGTAGTTGGGGGTTCGATTCCCTCTGCCCCTGCCACTTAAAAATGAAGTGGCTTCCAAAAGTTGGAAAAAAGATTGTATAATTAATATACATTCTTGAAATCAACTGAAGGGAGCTGTTTTTTTATGAAGTTAACAATGCAAGATAAATTAAATATATGTAGAGAACATGTAGATGAGGGAAAATCTTTATCTCATATAAGTGAGAACTATGAAAACTTCCCAATAAGCGGGATAAAGTACATTATTAAATTATATAAAAAACATGGTGATGAACCATTTAAAGATAGAGATCGTAAAATCTATAGAAGAGATACCAAATTATTGTCTGTAAGTAGAGTTAAAAACGGAGAATCAATCCGTTCTGTTGCGGTTGATTTGGGACTTACAGATCCAAAGATATTATCAGATTGGATCAAATTATATGATAGATACGGTGCAGAGAGAATTCAAGACACATATCCTCGTAAAAATTATTTAAACGAGGATGAGAAGTATAAAAAAACAATTGATAAAAAGCTTAAAGATGAAAACGAGAGATTAAAAGCAGAGATTGATTACCTAAAAAAGTCTCAGTTCTTAGCTAAAAGACTAGAAGGTCTAACAACAAAAGAAAAAGTCAAAGTTGTTAGTGAGCTAAGAACAAAATATGATTTAAAAATCCTTCTAGAAATAACTGCTATTCCATTATCGGTATATTACTATCAAGTAAACTCTATTAAAAATAAAGTTAACAAATATGTAGAGATAGAAAAAGAAATTGATTATTTATATTTGCAAAAGCATAAAAAACGAATAGGATATCAAAGAGTTTATATAGAACTTAAGAAACAAGGTAATGTTATCGGGAAAAACAAGGTTTTAGAAATAATGAAGAAAAAAGGATATAGTTGTCAAAATACAAGAAGATATAGGAAATATAATTCATATAAGGGAAATTTAGGTGGAGTTGTTCCCAATATTATAGAACGTAATTTCAAGACAATAAAACCTTTTGAAAAAGCTGGTACTGATATAACTATGTTTAGAATAAATGATAAAGCTGTTTATTTATCACCAATAATAGATTTTTGCACGAGAGAGATTCTTTCTTATGAGGTTGGGACAGATGCCAAGGTAGTAAAGATAATAAATATGTTAAAGAAGTTAGAAAGTACTCATCGGGATAATATAAAAGGAATGATTATTCAATCTGATCAAGGTGTTCAATATCAAAATTCAAGGTATTCAGAAATGTTAAGTGAAATGAAAATAATTCAGTCAATGAGTAGAAAAGGCAACTGCCTTGATAATTCTCCGACAGAAAATTTCTTTGGTAGATTAAAAGAGGAAATATGGTATAATAAATCATATAGATATAAAAATGAAAAAGAATTAATTGATCAAATTCATGAGTATATAAAATATTATAACGAGACAAGAATAGTTACAAGATTAAAAACAAGTCCGATTGACTATAGAAATCAACTAATGAACCTAAATTAAGGTAAGGGGTTCATTTAAAAACCTTCCAACTTTTGGAAGTCAGTTCAAAATCAACCGTTTAGCCTTATAACTAAACGGTTTTTATTTTATAATTTTATGCTAAAAGACCCACATACCAATCGGATTCACACTAGAAAAAGTATCGCTTATCGGATTTTCGTCGGAATTTCATCGGATTTCAATCGGAAAACTTAAGCAACACAAAGACCTATAATGTGACATATGTTTGACTTTGCTAGACCATTATACACAATCAAAATCAGGTTCCCCTTGATTTTCTCGGGGGGGGGTGGTATAATTTGAATAGAATAAATAAGGAGGACGAAAGTGAAAAGAAAATTAGGAAAAATTGTCAAAAAAAAGGTTAAGGGGTTTACGTTAATAGAGTTACTAGCAGTAATAGTTATCTTAGCAATTATATTATTGATTATAATGCCAATTGTGTTAAATATTATGAGTGATGCTCGCAAAGGTGCTTTTGAATCAACGGCAATGGGACTTGTTAAAACGGCTGAAAATCAATATATGGAAAATCGTTTGCAAGGAAAATCAGGTGCAGTCGAATATATTTTTGCTAATTGGGATCAATTTGGCGAAGAAGAATTAAAATTTTCTGGTCGTGGTGC
>PWLE01000029.1 GCA_003559495.1 Mollicutes bacterium | reverse complement strand
TCTTCCAAAAGAAGATACGGCACTTCCTGGTCAACCTGCTCCCCTTTGAAAAGAGGGAATATTAAAAGGTTTTCACTCCCCTGCGGTTCCGACAAAGAAACACTGCTCATGAACTCTCTCATAGAAAAACTCATACTGAAGCCTTCCTTTCTTTTATAAAATGGTATTAACTTTCCTGGTAAAGAAAAATTATACCACCTGAGAGAGACACAAGCGTGTCCCGGTAATTACTTACTATATAAATGTGAGGATGAAGGCCAAGACATGAGGCCGAGTGTTGGGACTTTCTTCTCTCCTGATTTAACAGCATTTTCGAACATATTTATGATAATTGATTTAACAGGAATTAAATGTTTTGTGAAGAATTACGGAATGACTAAGCTTTATTGATAAGTCCATAATAATGGAGGAGCAATTTTAATGGAAAAAAATTATCTTGTCTGGTATGCATCCTATGGGTCCAACGTTAACAAAAAGCGGTTCATGAAGTATATCATAAATTGCAGAGATAAAACTCCACCAAAAGATGAGAGGCCATTAATCCTGGAGCATCCAATATACTTTTCAAATCATAGTTCCACCTGGAATAATCAAGGGGTAGCTTTTCTGGACGTACAAAAAGAAGGAAAAGCTTATGGAAAAATGTATTTGATTACGAAGCAGCAGTTCATGGATATTCATGAACGAGAAGGAAGTTCAAAGAACTGGTATAACGAAGTAGTGGAATTAGGTAATGAAAAAAATGGGATACCCATTTTTACATTTACCCATACACCACGCCAAAAAGAAGATGTGATCCCAAGCATGGATTATGTTGATGTGATAAAAAAGGGCATTCAGGAAACTTATCCGGAATTAAGTGAAGAGGATATTGATTTATACTTGATGGAGAGAACCCTGACTGCAGATATGGTTAAGCTTTTAAGATACCTCAGGGGACAGGAACATGGAGTTAAAATATCTAAAATATGTGAGGCTTTTCATAACAATCGATCGCTGGTTATTCATTTAATTCAACCCCTGAAGGAGTTGGGGTTAATAAAACAGGACGGCAGGACGGTCAGGGCAGGTATAGATTGGGATTCGGATGATGCGGTCTATTATACTGTGCCTGATAAGAGAGTTTCTATTGATACATTAATAAATCATAGATCATGAGTCAATCTCAGAACTTAATATAACCCGGTATGATATGAATCACCGCTTGCTGTTTATTGTTTTTTCAAAAACGTGAATTCAAATGTCGTGAGCATCAATTTTTTCTTCAATGCGCTCCAGGCGAACAGTGTGCTCTTTTAAAATTTTAGAATTCTGCTTGTAGATATCTAAAAGAGCATCAAGCTTTTGCCCGTGGTCATTTTCCCACCTTATAACAATGGCCTTAATTTCGGCTAATTCTTCTTTTGAAGCCATGGTGGATTTTATCTCATCCATTTCCTTTGTCATGGTCGACTTTAATTTATTCAAACCACTTTTTGTGGCCATGGTAGACCTTATTTCATCTAAATCACTTTTTGTAGCCATAGTGGACCTTATTTCATCCAAATCACTATTTGTAGCCATGGTCGACTTAATATCGTCCACGTCTTTAGTAAGCCTGTTAACTTGATTTGCAATAAGTTGAAGTAATTCCCGTTCACTCATCAGAATCGCTCCTTTGTATTTTAAAACCAATCGTTAAAAAATAGAATTAACCGCACGAAAAAAGGCTGTAATAATATGGCCCCCATCAAAAAGTATCCTGGATAGGGAATGACTCAATAATAAAATTGACAAGAAGAATAGAATAAAAGTTAATAATTAGCTTAACAGTAAAAATGTTCCTAGAACAGATATACTTTTCTTGAATAAAAGTAGGTGCAGTAGTCATCTAGTGATTTGAACTGGAAGATATCTGCTCTGCTCCATATCAAAGCCTATGGAGAAGGACATATTTTGAATGTACTGCCTGACCATGGGGGCTTTAAGAACCCCAACATAAGAGACATACCTTTCGTAAAAAGCAGCTGCCTCGGAAGAAGGGATATACCTTGGTCTGTTGAAAATTTCAGAGTAATCTCGATCAAAGGATATTAATACGTTGCGCAGTGTCCGGTAGTCTTTTTCAGATTCTGTCCTGTGATTCTGAATTGTATTATTCAGCTTTAGCTCTTCCTTTGAAGCAAAATATGACTGAGGTAAGCCGCAGTGTGGGCAGGCTTCGGCTTTATCCGATATTTGTTTTTTGCATTCAGGACAATATATCAGGGCCATGTGCTGTATCCTCTATTTATTAATAGTGACATCCTCACGGGGTCAATAGACCCCAAGGATTCCCGCCGGGTTTCCTAAATATTGCTTAATTCTGCATTTGCTTTTTAAATTCCTGTAATAATTCGTCAAATGTTAGTGCTTTATCAATATGTATATTTTGTCACACAGTCTGCCGTCCCCTGACTCACTGACTCAAAAAAAATCCCCTCTCGGAGACAGATCAAATTTTTCATCTGCACCGAAAGAGGAGTATATCAGGTTTGTTTATACTTTAATAAATATTTGCTCCACTGCCGTGGTCAATGTGCTTGTTACAAAATAAATTCCCATGACTGCCGGAAGGTGTGGAACAGATATGCTTGTAATCCATGGCAATACACTGTTTCCGCATCAACGATATGATTTGAGAACAATTGATACATCATCACAAATATGGGCATCTGCAGAAATAGTAAAGCAATTCCTGACACTGCCCCTGATTTTTCACTGTAAATCTTACTTAAATCTATTCAGGTTAAATCTAGCTATCTCATTGTCATCTCCGATGCTAACAATTAATGTGGCTTCCATAGAATTTCTTTTCAACTTATCTAACTGCTCTTGGGAGGGTGCAAGCTTATACTCGGGATTTTCCTTGTTCGAGCCTAAAACAAAATAAATAATATATTCCTCTTCCTTTCCTGGTTCAATCATCGGAATACCGCTTCTCGCTATCCCATATTTCTCAACCAGGCAATCTATACCCAAAACATCTTGTAAGACTTTTTTTAATTTTTTATTAGGTTCAAGAGATAATACTATGCCATCGACAGCTCGATATGTCTTTGGGTTTATTTCCATTCCTCCCAATGTCTCATTGCTTGAATTTAAAAGAGTAAAGTAGTAGTTTAGAGAAATAAGTTGAAAATCTTCACCTTTGTATTCTTCATCCATTGCTAACATAGGGTCAAATGTGTCATCACTAATCTCAGAGTATGAACTTATTAATTCTATAGATGATGGTTCCTTCGAACACCCAGATATCAACATGAGAATTAACAATACACCTGTAACAAAAGTTATTAAATGTTTCATAATTCCCTCGGAATTTATGGAAGGAATGTTCCACATATCCTCTAACACCATCCTTTCAAAATAATGCCAGGAGATTTAGGCCCTTGTCCTTGCGGCATTTTCCAGAATCTCCTAAATGGGGTCCCTCACCACATTAATGCATAACCGCACCTTTTTGGCTCAAGTAAATCATTACATACTTTAAGAAATTTTTTTACAGTTAGTTGCTTTCCATAAGATATTGCTCGGGGATTAGTCTTTAGTTCCGACAATTGCAAATGCTGATAGTTGGATTATTAGTGCTCTGCAATTTTTGTAAAGCAAATTGTCCAATTTACATTAATGGATAATCATACTAATTATTTGTTATTCTGTATACACACAGCAATTCCTTTGTAGTAAATTGTCTAGTTTTGTCAATTAATTGTGTTCAGGTGTGCTGGTTAATTTAACTTTCTGAAATGAACAAGTACCTCTACCCAGAAAATTAGTAAATTAATATTGTAATAATTTTTAGGACACTAGTGTATCCCTATAATTTTTACGTTCTATGTCTTTTTCATAAACTCGCTGCCGGGACCCTGGCTTTAGGAATAAAAAAGCAAATGAAAATTCTTTCAAAGGTAGTATAACCAAAATAATGACATGTACTGTTAAAAACTGATTTAACAGGAATTAAATGCTTTGTGAAGAATAACGAAATGACCAAGCTTTTTTAATACGTCCATGAGGGAGCAATTTTAATGGAAAAAAGTTATCATAGGCCAAAAGAAATTAATACTAAGGAATTCCAAGGGAAAGAAGTTAACCTGTTCGTCTAAGGCACTCTGATGAAAAAAATCGAAAAGGACAGGCGTATCTGGATGATTCAAAATATCTAGGAGAATGTACATTGAAAGGGTATGCCCTCTATGATCTTGGATATTACCCGGGAATAGTAGAGGATGATGATGAAACGGTAAAAGGAGAAGCCGGGTTGAAACCCTCCCGTACCGCTTATATGTCATGGGGGAAAGGGCCGAAACAGCGGCTGCGGTTTTCCAAGTACGGGGCGCCCCGTATAGAAGAGATGTACTCGACACACTATATACGACAAAAAGACAGTAAACCTGAGTGAATAAGATTTTGGAATAGTGACCTGTTTGTAAAGTTGGCATCCCGCTTGTGTTTTACTCATCCTGTTCGCGGGTTTCGGAGAGATACTGTAACGGAGGCGGAAATATGCAAATATGTCTGACAAAAAAGCTGCAGAGTGAACTGGGAGTTGCTGTTGAAAACGTGTCTGAGGACAATGACTTTTTTTGCTGGAGTGCAAATCTGATTACCATTAACAGAAGAAAGACTGTTGTTGTGGTGAATGACAGCAACAGGTTCGGTTTTGTGCTGCATGGTTTAAAGGCAAAGGATTTTAAGATTTTCCGTGAGTTGGTGACTGAAGGGATTAAAAAGTGTCTGCGGGATGAAAAGATTAAGGAAGAAACCATTGAAAGATATATTCAGTCTGCCGGGGAGCCGGTATTTACAAAGACCAGGGGCCGCAGTTATGTTGCACGGCTTAACAAGGCCTGTGAATATGTAGGATATTTTGGTGATCTGTTTGACCCGGATATTCTTTATCAAAAGAGAGTTTCAGATAAGATGAATAATGACTATATAACAGTGCGCGAAAAGAAAGACTATGAACATCCGCACATCCTCTTGCTTAATGATTTTGAGAAATTTGCAGGTGATCCGGTTATCAGTTGTGAGGCGGTTGATTTAATGGTTAAGCTTAATCTGAACAGCAATACGGCATGGCGAAGAATTGTTACCCCGGTGGATATTACTTTTAACCAACTGCATGAAATACTGCAGGTTGCTTTTGACTGGAACAGTTCTCACCTGTATAATTTCAGAATCACTGATGAGTCGGGGCAGTGTGTTGTCGAGGTAGTCAGCGAGTATGAGGATATGGATGGATCATTCCAGGATTGTGAGACGCTTTTGGATTATGATGTAAGCTTGAGAGACTATCTCGGGGAGCAGTATAAAATAGTTTATCTGTATGATTACGGTGACAGCTGGGAGCATGAAATAAAAGAACAGCGGGTTATTGCCGGCCATGACAATAATTATCCTGTCTGCATTATGGGTGAGGGCAATGCCCCTCCTGAAGATGTGGGTGGTGTGCATGGTTATGAGGAGTTTTTAAAGATTATAGCTGATCCGCAGCATGAAGAACATAAAAGCACCCTTGCATGGGCCAGAAGTCAGTGGCACAGGGATTTTGATATAGATATTGTAAACAGAAGGCTAAGAAATGTCCTGAGACAATAACGGGGGACTGTTTTTGCATATTTTGCTGGCGGATAAGACAGCTTTTTAATTGGACCAATTTTCAATTATAAGGTTTGGAATATTAGTAAAATCTTTAATGTTGTTAGTCACCAGTACAGCATCCTCTGAAAGCGCATGTGCACCTATTAATAAATCATATGCTCCAACAGGTTTTCCTTTTTTCTCGAGAAAAGCACGGACTTCTCCAAACTTTGCTGCTGCTTTTAAAGAAAAAGGTAATATCTTAAATGGAGTTAAAAAGCCAATTAGAGCAATTTTGTTTTTTTCACGCTGCTGGCTTTTTTCTACTCCATATTCCAATTCAGCTAAAGTGATTATTGAAAGGCATATTTGCCCAATTTCATGACTCCAGTTAACGGTTCCTTGACTCATAGGTTCGCAATTGTTGACTGTTTACTTGAACAATCTTCTTAATCCCTTTCCCACGGCTTTACCCGT
>PWLE01000006.1 GCA_003559495.1 Mollicutes bacterium | reverse complement strand
TGATGGTCATCAACATGCTCATTATATTTTTTTAATCGCACACAAGCAATTACTTTTTTCCCTTTTTTAAGCGGTTCAATTACGGAACCGGTTCCACCATGAGTAATAATAAGATCAGCCTTAGCAATTAAATCTTGCATTTCATCATAAGCGAAATAATCTTTTATTATCATCTTATTACTTTTATACTTTGTATTGCCTGCTTGTACTATTATTTCACCCTCTATATTAGAAGATTCTATATAATCTAATAATCGCTTAAAACTTTGTTGTTGTGTGCCTAGTGTCACTAAAATCACTATATCAACCTCCTAATTTCTATCTGGGCGGTAAATTATCTCTAGAGAAAAGTCCATATTCTAGAGCAATTTTAAATCTTGAAAAAGGTAGATCACCACCAATAGAAACCCTAGGGATTTTAAACAAATCATCATCTTGCCTTGCTCTATAAAAGGGTTTTTCATAAGTGAACCCCATTTTATAACCACTTTCTTTTAATACTTTTATATATTTATCATTATAAGAACCAAATGGATAAGCAACTATATTTGTATCTAACATCTCTGATGCTGCCAAAGAATCTTCTTTCATAATGTCTTCATTCACAACATTAACAAAAGCCTCACCATCATTTGTTCTTCTATGCAAATCATGACTATGTGAATGAAATTCTAATTTATCATAGGTATTTTTTAATTCTTCCATCATTTCTAAGGTCAAATAATTATAATTTTCCGAGACCTCATTCTCACTTTTTATCCTCGAAGTAATAACAAAGGAAGTTGCATTAAATTCATATTTTTTCAAAATAGGAAGAATATAATGATATATACTAGCAAATCCATCATCGAAAGTTATCAACACGGAATTTTTAGGTTGTTCACATTTTTCTTTCATCCAACAATAAAACTCTTCCATTGTAAGTGTTTTATAATTTTGTTCATATATATATTTCATTTGTTGTTCAAAACCTTCTAATGTATCAACAAAATAATCTTCTTTATCCGCTGAAGACATCTCATTCTTAGGTTTAATGTCATGATATGATAACACCGGTATAGATTGTGGACGCAAAAGATAATATAAAACAATGCCTAAAAAGAAAATTATGATTAGAATTCCAAATATAAAAAATGTTTTTTTTAACAATTTAAATATAACATGCTTTTTCAATAAATCCACCCCCAATATTCTGCTTTAGGATAATGCTTTAACATTGTCTGCCATTGTACAACAAAAGTTGTTGCAATTGGATACACTAATCGTCCCGACAAAGACGGATTGTCTTTTTTGGCAAAACTTTCAATAAAAACTATTTTGCGGCGAAAAAGTTTCCCAATATAGCACATTGATACCGCCGTGTGAGCACCCGTAGTAACAATTGTATTAGGACGATATAATAAAAATAAATATAATGATTTAATAAAATTAATCGGCAAAATAAAAATATATATATACCAATATTGTCTTGAACCATAAAGCAAATATTTAATGTTATATTTATTTAATTTTTTGGTAACCGGTGTTTTTTCTGTTACTAATAAATAATCATAATGATTAAAAATTTTACTTAATTGCAATAATTGAGTCAAATGCCCGCCAACACTTGAAATAAACATTACTTTCTTTTTTTTCGCCATTTTATTCTCCCCTTGCTCATTTTTTCCATTAGATTAATATACTTTAAAAAACTATTCTTTCTATTTTTTTCAACTGCTTTAAACATTAATTTAGTCGCATAAAATGATTTATTAAAAATATTATCGTAAAAATTTTTATAATCAATAAAAATATCTTTAAAATTTATAATATTTTTTTCATCTAAACGATTATAATTGCTTATAATACCAACATTAGCAAAATAATACGCTAAACTAAATTGATGCAATACCATCAATTTATTAACAATTTGTTTAAAAACCGCCACGCGCCCCCGAATTGATTTAGGAGTAATTATTTGTACTTGTGAGCGATTATCCACGTCTTGTCTTTCAAGACGATAATATACAACATCGGGAATTATTTTAATTTTTTGGCAATTTATATTATATATAATTGAAAAAAATGTATCTTGACTTGAATATTTGTGAGGAAATTTAATATCATTTCTTTTTATTATTTTTTTCCTATAAAGTCTACTTTGCGCAACATAAGAAACTTTTTCTAAATCATAATATCTCATTTTATTTAAATTATATATTTTACTTTTATAACTTAATTTTTTTTCGCTTAATGGATACCATTCTTTTTCACCATCAGTCCAAATTGTTCTACCAATTACTAAATCAACATTATTAGTAAAACTTTCTAACAATATTGTCATAGCGTTTTTCGGCAAAAAATCATCGGCATCTAAAAAATATAAATATTCGCCTTTCGCTTCATCAATTCCCCAGTTTCTAGCCTTGCCCGGCGCACCATCATTTGCTTGTGTAAATACTCTTATGCGCGAATCTTTTTTTTCATATTCACGCAAAATATTTAATGAATTATCAGTCGAACCATCATCAATTAAAAGTAATTCAAAATTTTGATGCGTTTGCCCTAAAACCGAATCAATCATTTTTACTAAATATTTTTCAACGTTATAAACAGGAACAATAATAGATACTTTTTCTTTATTCATTAGCAAAACTCCTAAAATAAAACAAGACAATTAAGAAGGCACTATAAATTGCAATGTATGATCCTACAAAAATATGCCCGGCATAATATGCAATTCCTATTAATAAAAAAAACGGTATAACAAAGCTAGCTGTTTTTAAATTTAAATGACTTCGCCAATTGCGAAAATAATTTAATGATGCCTGCTTTATATAATATCCTAATATAATTAAAAACACCAAGGACCCAACAATACCATTATTATAAAAAATATCAAAATAATCTTTTTCTATTAAAACTACATCGTAATCATTATTACCATTTAAAATTAGCAAATACTTACTATAACTTTCAAATAATGAGGCTTGATCAGATGCCCTTTGTTTTAAAAAATCATAACGCCCACTTGCTAAATCAATTTGACTAATACCACCGCTAACTTCTAAGTTATATTTTAATGGCGAAAAATTAAAGGTAACTAAAACAACTAAAAGTAAACTAATAACAACTAGCGTCTGTTGTAAAATAAGCCGCTTATGATAAAATCTTTCCATTATCAACACAACTAAAAAGATCAGCAAAGTTATTCCGATTCCAAAAACAGGAGCCTTGGTTCCAATTGCAAACTGCGCAAAAATACTTAAAGCGATTGCCAACCAAAGCCATTTATTTTTAAGATTATTAATAAAGTAATACAACAAAATTGGAAACGAAACGGTTAATAAATGACCAATACTATTTGAGGAAATATACCAACCACTAACACCTATTTTGGCACTAGTGGCATAGCTTAGAACCGATGTTTGTGATATAAGCGCTATTATAAAGACAATCCCGATGTAAATAATAGGAATTTTTAGATAGTACCATGCTTTTTTTAATTGATCATGATTTCTTTGAAAAAAAACATCAAAACCATTTAAAGACAATAAAAATAATGGAAAATATAAAATTAAATAATAATCCCAAAATGGTGAAAAATTACTAAAACGAACAATCAAATTAATAAAATATGTTAAAAGAACACTTCCCCAAATTAATTTTACAAACAATTTATTATGTTTTTTGCCATATTTATAAGCATAATATGTAAAAAACACAATAATTAAATTATATATTATAAACCATGTATATCTCTTAATTGGAATTACAACAAAAAAAACAACCATAAAAAGGGGCTGGAGAATAGCTGGAATAGTTCCTAACTCATCCATCGCAAATATCTGTTGATGTGTTAATGAAATATCAATCATTATTACTAACAACAATATATATGGTATTAATAATTCTTTTTTTATCACAAAAATTTCAAGTTTTTTCAATCTTTCTTTTATGTTATCTAACTGCTTTATCATTTAAACTCCCCATTCTAATTAATTATTTGCTTTAAGTAATTTTTGGCAACTTTATTATATTCACTAATCGAAAACGAAAACTGCATATTATCTAAATTATTAATTGCATCCTTTATGCCAATATACAAACTATTTACATCTGCACTAGTCAAAACGAGTGCGTTTTTTGGCGCTATTTCTTGCTTAAATTCCTTACCGCTTGCAACATTAGGCATTATCACGGGAACTTCGCAAATTAATGCTTCTAATACAACTAAAGAAAAACCTTCAATAAAAGAAGTCATTAAAAATAAATCTCCTTGTTTTATAATCGGAAAAGGATTCTTTTTTTCACCTAATAAAATTACCTGTTTTTGCAATTTTAAATCTCCTATCCTTTTTTCTAATTGTTCTTTTTCCTCCCCATCACCAATAATATAACCCTTTATATCATATTTAGGAAAAGCTTGTATTAATTTATTTATAATATCAATAAAATGATAAAATCCTTTTTCTTTAATTAGCCTCCCAACCCCAACTATTTTTATATCACCTTTTAATATATAATCAGCATTTTCTTTTAACTTATTATTTAATTCATTTTCATCTACAATATTATAACACACAATTACCCTTTTGTTCGGCATTAATTGTTGAAAACTTTTTTTTGCTCCTTTACTAACTGCCACAATATAATCAAAATAATTATATTTTTGGCGCATTCTTTTAAATTGTTTTCTAAACCGATTTGACTCTTTAATTCGTTGATTATAATCACTATGCACCCATATATATTTATTCTTTGCTTTTACACAGCTAGCCACAATATCAACAATATTATTGTAACCATCAAAAGCAATAGCTATATCATAATTATCAGCAAACTTTTTTTGTACTAATCTCCTTAATAAAAAATTGTTCTTAAAAATAACTACTAATAATTTTATAATATTATATGGTTTATCAAAAACATCTTCATAAGAAAAAACACGAACATTTTTCGGAACCTCAGTTAGTAAAATTCCTTTTTTTCTTATTAAAAACAAATCTACTTCATATTGATTATAATCAATATTTTTCAATAAATTAACTAAGGATCTTTCAATTCCCCCTACTTCTAAAGACGAATTTGTTATAAAAATTTTCTTTTTTTTCATATTAATCACTTTCCTCTTCTAATCCTTTTAAACAATCGCCTTGTCATAAATAAAGGTCTTATCAAAAAAGCTAAAACAAAATAATAAAAAAACAAACTTTTTTTTCCTAGCAACCAATATGTTTCAAAAAGAATTGAATAATAGCGATATCTGACAAGTTGTCGTTGTTGAAGCGTTAATTTTCGAAAATACTTCTTCTTTAGATGAAATATATTTTTTTCACCAGCAATTTTTTTCTCACTAGCGGTAATTCGTTCTTGAGAATGAATGTTTATTTTTAATAAAGGTTCCTCAACAACACCAACTCTGGCACCTTTTTCAATTAATTTATACATTAATACAAACTCATGACCACTCGGAATCTCTGAAAAACCATTAACTTTATTTAACCACTCTCTTTTTATAAAAAAAGTTTGTGTCCCTACTAACATTCTTACAATATGATATATCATTATATCATTATAATTATCAAAATCACAATATTCTTTTCTAGAAACTATCTTCCCTGTTTCATCGACTGATATTGACTCACATACCGAAACATCTAAATTATTTTGCTGAAGATTATTTAATTGTTTTTCTAAATTATTTGGTTTAAATTCATCATCATCATCTAAAAAAGCTATAAAATCGGCCTTGGCGTTTTCTATTCCTGTGTTTCTTGCCACACAACCTCCTCCGTTTTTAGCTCTTTTTATATATTTTATCCTTTTTTCATTAATATATTGTTTCATAAATTTTTCGGTTTCTTTTCGATATATACTTTGCGGATCATTATCATCCACTATTAAAATTTCAAAATTTTGATGTGTCTGATTTAATACTGATGCGATCGCCCTTTGCAACATATCAGGTCTTTTAAACGTAGGAATAATAACCGATATTTTCATATAATATCACTTTTCCTCTCTGAAAGTATTATATCAAAAAAAACAAAGTATTTCTAATATTTTTTTACATTGCTCACTAAAAAAACCTACTAATGTAGGTTTTTAAAAACTAACTTTTAGCAATGTATTCATCATCATTTTGTTTTTTAGTTTTCTCAAGTTTAAATTTTAATTTTTCAATTAAATCTTTAG
>PWLE01000025.1 GCA_003559495.1 Mollicutes bacterium | reverse complement strand
GTCTTGCAAAGGAATTTCATCTTCATCCCAGCCTTCCATAATAACAGCAAAAACTTCTGAATCAGCCATATATTCCTCAGCAATAGCAACCCGCGATTTAAATTCTAATGTTGCAACATTATCTATTACCGTAATTTTATTTTCAATTTCAGTAATCTCTTCCTGTTCAACACCTTTTTCAACAAAAACTACTATTTCGATGTTTTGTGCGAGCATTTCCGCTGTATAATTAACATTAAAAGTTAAAATAAGGGAAAAGGCAACTACTAATAAAGTAATCGTAATTGACGTAATTGATGCTAAAGAAAGAGAAAAATTGCGCCAAACACTTTTAAAAGCATCTCTAATATTACGGAATAAAATTCTAAACATTTTCATTAGCATATTCGCCCTCCTTAAAATCACGAAGTACCCTTCCGGCATCCATTAAAATCACTCTTTTTTTCAATCTTTTAACAATATCACGATCATGTGTTACCATTACAACTGTCGTTCCCATTTTATGAATTTCTTCTAAAACAGCAATGATTTCTTGACTTGTTTCCTCATCTAAATTACCAGTGGGCTCGTCACAAATTAAAAGTTTGGGATCATTAACAATTGCACGAGCAATGGCCGTTCTTTGTTGTTCGCCACCTGATAATTGATTAGGATAATTTTTAGCACGATTTTTTAAACCTACTAATTCCAAAGCTTTAACAACACGATTGTGAATTTCCGCTTTTGGCAAACCAAATATTTCTAGAGCAAAAGCAACATTTTCGTAAACATTCGCCCCTTCTAATAATTTAAAATCTTGAAAAACAACGCCTATTTTTCTTCTAATTTTAAAAACTTTATTATTTCGCAATTTAGAAACTTCAACCCCACCTAAAACAATTCGCCCAGAAGAAGGCTTCTCTTCACGATATAACATTCTTATTAATGTTGATTTACCACATCCGGTTGGTCCAATAACAAATACAAATTCACCACGTTCAATTGATAAATTTAACTCCTGAACCGCTGTAACTCCTGATTTATATATTTTTTTTACTTTTGTTAATTCTATTAATGCCATTTCATCATACCTTTCTTTTTAAATTATCATTAATGAATATTTGAATATCGCCATCAAGCACTTTATTAACATTATGTACTTCTGTATTTGTGCGATGATCTTTAACCATTGAATATGGGTGCATCACATAACTGCGAATTTGTGAGCCAAAATTTATATCGACGGTATCGCCTCTAATTGCTTTTAAAGACTCCTCTTGTTTTGTTTGTTCTAAAACCCACAATTTATTTTTTAAAACGGCTAATGCTTGTTCTTTATTTTGTAGCTGACTACGCTCATTTTGACAATTAACTACAATTCCCGAAGGAAGATGGGTAATTCGAACCGCACTGTCAGTTGTATTAACTGATTGACCACCGGCGCCACTACTGCGAAAAACATCTATTTTTAAATCTTTTTCATCAATTTCCACATTTATATCTTTGTCTAAATAAGGAACCACATCAACAAAAGCAAAAGAAGTATGCCGTCGAGCATTTGAATCAAACGGAGAAATGCGAACTAAACGATGAACACCATGTTCATGTTTTAAATAACCATAAGCATAATCTCCTTTTACTAATATGGAAATGCTTTTATAACCAACTTCTTCACCTTTTATTTCACTTAAAATTTCATAAGTAAACTCCTGGTTTTCAAAATAGCGCAAATACATCCGATAAAGCATTGCTACCCAATCATTAGCCTCCGTACCGCCAGCACCGGTATGTATTTCTAATATCACATTATAACTATCATACGGTTTATTTAATAATAACACTACTTCTAATTTTTCTAGCTCCGGATCTATTTGTTTTATTTCTTGTTCCAGCAAATTTTTAGTTTCCTCATCATATTCTTCTTTTAACATTGTTGCTATTTCAAGGTTTTCAACTATTCGATTTTGCAAATTATCAATTGCTTTAATTTTATTTTCTTTTTGGTTTCTTAATTTAATAACTGCTTGGGCTTGACTAACGTCATCCCAAAAATTTACCTGATTAATATCAGTATCTAATTTTTTTACTTCTTTTTTTAAAGCAGATACGTCAAAGTACCCTCCATAGATCATCGATTCTTTTTTGATATTCATTTAAATATCGAATAATATCAGTTATTTCCATAATTTATCACCTACTATATTATAACATTAAAAATTAATTTTTTTGCTCTTCTATTAATTCAATAACAAAATATTTACAGTCCTTCGCACAATACTCTTTTAAATATTCATCTTTTCCTTTAAAATCATTTATTTTATTATAATTTTTATTACTTGGTTTGCAAAAGCCTTTCAAACGTAAATTGCCATAAGCCCAGTCGCCAACAACATAATCATATCTTTCAAAATAATCGGTAAATTTATTACGTAATTCTTCTTCAACTAAAGCATCTTTATAATTTTCAATTACTTGGTACTTACGATTATTAATTATCATTTATATCTCCTCCTTATTTCTTAATATTATTTTCTTATTAACCTATTAAAATTATAACATTTATAATTTTTAAAGTAAATAAAAAAAACACCAATAAAATTGGTGCTTTTCCTTATTCATCTTTTTTTTCTTCTTCTAATTTTTTAAGTACTTCTTCAGTAGCCTCAATAGCTTTTTCTCTTACCCCATCAGCCATTTTTTGTAAAACTGGCGTGCCTTGCTCAACAGCATAATTAACTAATTCCTCTGCTAAACCTTGCGCTTGTTTTGCTTTCTTTTTGGCAATTTTCAGTGTTTTTTCTTTATCTAAATCACTAACTAATAGTTTAATTTCAAACGCCTTTGTTTCAATTGCCTCTTTTACTTCATCAACATCAGTTTCTTTAGCTTTTGCTACTAACTCCTCTATTTTGGCTTTCAATTCTTTTTGTGTTTCACTTCCTTTTTTAGGTGCAAATAAAACACCTAAACCAACACCCACTGCAATCCCTGCTAAAAATTTTCCTAATCCTTTTTTACTCATCAATTTCATCTCCTTTCTTTTTTCTGTCGAAAAACTTCATAACCCCTTTAATTATCGCATTAACAACCCGATCATTTAACAACTCTAGTTTATCAATAAGATTAAAGATGCCATCTAGCTTTTGTGACTTTTGATAAACATCTTCCGTAATTTTATCAACTGTTGTTAATACTTGTAAAGCACGCCATAGTAATATAATCAACAATACTAGAGCAACGGCTCCCAAAAAATATAAAACTAAAGCCATGATTTCTGCTACTTCCACAATTAATCACCTTCTTTCTTATACATATTATCAACTAAATCAAAAAGTTCAGTGCCAGCTTGTTCCTCTTTTTGTTCATCCGATGAATCATTTTCTGTATTTGCTACTTCTATGTTTTCTTCCGCTTCCTTTTCTTTTACTTCTTCATTTTCATTATTATCTTGACTTTCATCAACAGTTTCTTTTTTTTCATAAAAGAAACTATCTTCTAACATTTTTGCTTGATTTTCTTCTTCGGAAACTTCTTCCTTGTTTTTATTGCCATTCTCTTCTTGCTCATATTTGTCACTTCGTTTTTGCTCGTCATTTTTTTGCTTTTCTGCACCATTATTTTGTTTTTCATTTTCATCTAATTCTTCAAAAAAATCTTTCTCTTCTTCAAAATTTTCATCAACTAAAACATGTTTTTCTTTAAAAAGTTCTTGCTCCAGATCATCATCTAAAGTACCATAAGCTTTTTTTCGAATCCAATCAACATCAATATCACCGGTAGTCATCTCATTTATTAACTCGCCCGTTTTTCTTCTTTTTGGTGCGATATCTTCCTTTACATAATTTTTATCTAAAATACCATATACTGGTGAAATAATTGGTGTCGGACGAAAAACTTTGGGTTCTTTTTTTTGATTTGCATAATTTTTTTTCGCTTTTTTTACTGCTTCATTACTAATTAATTCATCAAATTCTTTCTCATCAAAAATAAATTTTTCTGGTTTCTCTTCCTTTTTTAATACTTCGGCATCAGTAACATCTTCTTTCTCAGCAACTTTTGGATTAGTAATTTCTACTTTTGATTTTTCGGCAATAATTTCTTCGGCTTCTTCTTCATCATGATAATCATCCTCAAACCAACCTTTTACTTTTTCAAAAAATCCCATGAGACACCTCCCTAATCATATATTACTCGCAAAAACTTATCTGTATCTTGTTTCGGTTCAAAAACATCATAAACTTCTTCAACTAACAAAAAATCTTCTCTTAATAACATTTTTATTGTATTATCATTAAATTGAATTGTCCCTAAAATATATGTTGCATTTAAAACGACATCATTAATATCATCTTTTTGAACCATTGCTTCAATTTTAGCATAATTATACATATATTCAATTAAATAATAATTATCTATTTCATTTATTTCTAAGTAACCAAAATTATTATTAATATCAATAGTTCGTGAATAATACTTTTCTGAGTTTTCTTCATACAATATTTCAACTTGATTATAATATGAAACAACATCAATATAAAGAAAGTAATAATTTCCTTTTGAATATAACTTTTCATTAAAATCCGTAGTATCAATATATGAAATCCCACGCGGAACATAATATTTATAACCTAGACCAACACGATTATGCAAATTATTTTCTTTTGATAAAATAACATTAATAATATTATCTATGCTTTTTGTATCAATTCGTACCGCCGTACACCCCACTAATAAGAAAACAATTAATACAAACAAAAAATTTTTCATATTACCTCTTTCCATTATTATAGCAAATAATTTAATAATTTTCACTATTAAACAATAATTTAATTATTTAAATTTAAAACTTAATTTTATTATATCATTAAATAAAAATAAAATTCAATTTATTTTCCGATATACAAAACCACTAATAAGAAAAATAATAATTATTCCCACCACCCAAAATTTAGATGCCATTGTTACAGACATTATTTCATAATAATCCGGGATATGATGATTTTTATAATCAACTATTAAACTATTAATTTCTACATCATCACTTTCGGAAATAAACAATTGCCGGGCTCGTTCATTTAATTGTTCATATTTGCTACTTTGATAAAATTTATCATACCACTCTTTTAACTCTAATTTCAATGGGCAAACTTCATATAACGCCGGCTCAGGGACATAATAATAATTATTCTCTTCTTCCCACAAACTTGCTAAATAAAATAATAATTGTTCGCCATGATGTTTACTAACCATTTCCATTCCATAAGGAAGTTCATCAATAAAACCTAATGGAACATTTAAAGCCGGCATGCCCGTAGTTGGAGCAATTATGCCACTATTAATTAAAGCTTGATTATTACCAATAAGGGGGAGGCGGTTTTTCGTTGTTGGATATAACAAAACATCAACATCATTTGCATCCATTAATTGATACCAGTAATTAGTATATTCATCTTTCTTGGCATTAATAGTTGCTAATCTTTGCGTACGCAAATCAAAATTACAACTAATATTATAAAATGATAAATTTTGAACAAATTGACCACTCGCTAATAAATCATTATAATTTCTGATTGAACCGGTGGTATTTTTTAAATATTGGTTAAAATCATAACAAAAGAAAACCCCTCCAAAAGTATCACGGCGAAGTTTTTCTAAATCATCATTATATACTTTATCAAGTTTTACTATTTCAATACCATAATCATCAAAAAAAGCAATTGCTGCCATCATTAATGTAATAATTTCACTATTAGTTGCTCGCAGAGCATTGGCACTACCAAGTGTTTTATTTGACATTAAATCATTTAAAACACCTATTTTTATATTTTGCGAAGACTTAAATTGCTTTTCTTCAAATTGCAATATTTCATTAACTAATTTTACATCACTAACATAACGTCCCATGACACCAGCTATGTCCCGTTCGGCATCATAGGGGATTATGCCTGCCATTTCAATCGAACCATAAGTTGGTCGCAAGGAAGTTAAAGCGGCCGCGCTAGCTGGCGTTCGAAGCGAGGCATTAGTATCGGTTCCTAGGCCGATAGGCGCAAAACCTAAGGCGATTGCTACCGCCGTTCCCCCAGATGAACCATAGCTGGTATATTTACTATTAAAAGCATTATACACATGCCCAAAAGAACTATATGAATTGCGCGCCGAAAAAGCAAATTCACTCATATTAGCTTTGCCAATTATAATAGCGCCATTGTCAATTAACTTTTGCACAATTGGCGCATTTTCTTTAGGATAATTATCTAATAAAGCTTTTGCTCCTGCCGTTGTCGGCATTCCTTTAACATCAATATTATCTTTAACAATTACCGGGATACCATGCAATAAGCTTCTTGGTCCTCTTTCTTGATATTCTTTATCTAATAGACGAGCTTCTTCTAATATCTTTTCATTAATTGTTATCAAACTATTATACGCTTGATCATAAGCCGCGATTCGCTCTAAATAAATTGTCGCTAACATTTCATAATTCAAATAACCGCGCGCAACAGCCGCTTGAATGGTAGCAATGTCTTTTTCAAGCACATCGACTACCAATTCCTTACTTTGAGCGTTAGTTACTATGGGCATTAAAAACAATAATATCAAAATTACTATTTTTTTCATACTATCACCTATCAATCAGTTTATTAGGAGATTTTTTTAAAAACGACCTCCTCCTCCGCCGCCACCGCCGAAACCACCACCACCAGAAAAGCCACCGCCAAAGCCCCCGGCCGAAGAACTACTAGAAGAAACAATTTGCTGAGCACTACTAGCACTAGTACTAAATCCACGACTTAAAGAAGAATTTAAGGCACCTATTGTACCAATAAAGAACATATCAGTAGCAAAGGTTCCTTGATCTGACACTTCCCGAAATTTTATTTGCATATTTTTAGCAAGTTTATTAGCATTGCCAAAAACTACCGCATAAACTAAATATTTTCCCCATAATTCAATTTTAGGAAGATCCCGTTCACTAAAATTACCAAAATCATCAAGGAAATTTTTTAAACCAATCCAACGGCGATAACTTTCATTAGCCGGTTTTTTTCGTTTTTTCATTTTGCTAATAAAAGCAAAAATAGCAATACCAAATATAAAAGTTAATAAGGCGACAAAAAACAGTTCCCGCATGAGAAGAAAAAACGCCAAAATAATTCCTAATAATGACAAACCCATTGTTACCTTTTCTTCTTTAGTTTTTTCATAAAAGAAATCATGATCCTTCGCTTCCTTCGTTGCTAAGGCCCACCATTGATCATATTTATTTAAAAACACTTGACTATGTGCTTTCGCATATTTATTAATATCTTTAATCGTAAATTGACCTTTTTTGCCAATATCATCAAATAAAAAATTCAATAACATTTCTTCACTTTTTAAAAGTGAAAATTTACCTTCATTTTTACTAAAAACATATTCTTTACCTTGCTTTTGATAACTAATTACTTTTCGCTCTACTAAATCTAAGATCATAGCAGAAATATCTTTTTTTTCAACTTTTTGATTTAATAAATAACTAACAGTTGTTGGATTATACTCATTAGGAAAATCGCGAAAATACTTTGTATTAAAAGTGCTTCGATATGGTTGGTTATGCTTTCTTATCGAAAGCAATGATTTAATTAAATAAGCACCCCAAATTCCTACTAAAGTAAACAAGCCATAATTAATATATCGTTCTCTTCTTTGCGCCGCTTCTCTTTTTTGATTAGCTTCTTCTGCTAATTCAGCTTCTATTTCTAAAATTATCGGCAATGCTATTTCATTTGTCTTTTTAGTACTATTAGCAACCACTTTTTGATCAAAAACGACCCGAAAATCAACCGGGGTTTGCGCACTAAGATCACTAATTTTTAAAAGTAATGTTTCTTTATTTTCAATTTTAGTTTCCCCATGAAGCGGGCCATGACCCCAAATCCGTGCTTCTTCTTGATTATTAGGAAGATTAATACGCACTTGTAAATTATTAATGCTTTCTACTTGCTCATCAGAAAAAATATTCCACTTTATTTCCGCAATATCTTCATGATAAACAGCAACATCTTTTATTATATATTCAATATAAAAGGCTTTATTTAAATTACTAGGATTATATAACCGTAATTCAACACCATTTAATACCGGTCTTTTTACATACACATTTTTATCACCAATATCAGCAGCGGAAACTAACTCACCTTCGACACCACGGGCATCTAACATATCAAAATCAATTGCTCTAATTAATGGAATAAAACGAACTGCTATAATTTCAATATCAGAAGCATTATAAATATCACTAGCAAAAAACGAATCTCTTGAACCATCAAATGGCTCTAACTTTTCATTACGATAATGTAAAATACGTTCATAACCATTATATTGACCATCTAAAACAATTAATTCCCGAACATTCATATCACCATTTTCCAATACTTGATAATCAATATAATAATTACTAATACTATCCGCCTGCACACTTACACAAAAACTAAAAAGAAAAAAATATATTAAATACTTTAATTTTTTCATTTATTCACCTATTTTCTCTAATAAAATTTAACCTTATAAAAAACTTACCGAAGTAAGTTTAAAATTTAACCTGAGGTGTTTCTTTGTCGCCTTCACTTGCTTCAAAAAATGGTTCTGGTTTAAAACCAAACATTGACGCTACTATATTAGATGGAAACATTTCAAGTTTATTCTTATACAATAACACCGCATCATTATAAAATTGACGAGCATAAGCAATTTTATCTTCTGTTTCCCGTAATTGTTTTTGTAAATCTAAAAAGTTCTCATTAGCTTTTAATTCAGGATAAGCTTCTGCCACAACCATTAAACGTCCTAATGCTTGTGTTAACTCACCATTAGCTTTTAATTCTTCTTCAGCATTAGGTGCCCCAACAACCTTTGCTCTAGCCTCCGTTACATTTTCAAACGTTTCTTTTTCATGACTGGCATATCCTTTCACAGTTTCAACTAAATTTGGTATTAAATCTGCTCTTCGTTTTAGTAAAACATCAATTTGCGCAAATTGATCTTTCACACGATTTCTTTTTTTAACTAAAGCATTGTAAACACCTACTAGTGCAATTGCCACAATTGCAACAATAACTAACACAATATATCCCATATTATACCTCCTAAATAGTATTATACACTATTTTTTACTAAAAACAAATTCCGAACGTAGTTTTTTAATAATTTTTTTGACAAAATGTATTCCAAAAATTTCTTGTAATAATCCACTGCGGTAAGTAATAAAAAAGTATGAAACACTCCCTACGAAAGTAAAGACAAATATTTCTAAAAGAGCTCTTCCTTTAGTAGTTGCTTCAATTGGTATAAACAGATTACCTATCCTTAATATTATTAACATCATAATCGTAATTATTACTATTTTTATATAACGTTGGTATTGTGAAACAAAAGAAAATTGATATTTTTTTTGAAAATAAATTAACATAAAAATAATTGCTATTAAATATAGTGTTAGTGTTAATAAAATAGGTGCATAATATAAAGGGAAGTTAAAAATACTAAATAGATGCATCAAAGGAACGTTAAGAACTATTTTCAACAGAAAAATTATTAACAATGATCCCAAGGCAAATTTAGTATTATCCATAACTTGTAACGTTTTTATTAAAACAGAAAAAACGGCAAAAATAATTGCTTGAAACAAGTAAACTTGGTAAATACTAATACTTACCTCATCATAACTATAAAATAATACCCAAGTGGGCTGGATGAGGAAGTAAAGACCAACCGTCATTGGCAAACCAATAAATAAAATTACTTGTAACGTTTGATTAATTTTTAAATTAATATCCTTAAAATTTCCCTTCGCATAACTAGCAGCAATATTAGGAACTAAACTAATGGTAATACCAACGGCAATCGAGGTAATAATCATATTTAATTTGCTACCCAAATTAGTAATAATACCAACTGTTAATTCGGCTATTTCAGCACTTCCTAAATTAACCATTGTTCGAACAACCGTAAAAGTATCGATTAAATTAAAGCCCGATTTCAAAATATAAATTAAAATAAAAGGCATGGCATATAAAATTATTTTTTTTATTAATTCTTTACTAGAAACCCCGGCCTCTTGACGGGTAATTTCTTTATCACGCAGGAGTGAATTCCTATTTTTTTGCATCTTATAATATAAATACAAATAAGCAATAAAAGCACCAACTGTTGCTCCAATAACAGCAATACCGACCCCAATTTCAACACTATAGCCCAAAATATTAATAGCAATAAAACCACCAACAACAATTACCAAAACACGGAAAAACTGTTCTAACAAATGGGCGATACTAGTTGGATAAATGAATTGATGCCCTTGCAAATAACCCTTTGTTACCGCTAATAAAGGAACAATTAACAAAGCCGTGGCAATTAATCTAACAACTAAAGTAACATCTGCTATTGTGTTGCCACCTTCTAAATCCCCTAAAATTAAATAAGCAATTTGTGGCGCAAAAATAATTAAAATTAAAAACAATATTAAACCAAGGGAAATAATTAAACCGGAAGCTAACCGGTAAACCTTTTCCTTTAAATGATATTGCTCTAACGCATTATACTCACTAATAATCCTACTAATAGCTAAAGTTATTCCTCGTGTCGATAAACTTAAAAATATTACATAAATACTATAAGCATAGCCGTATAATATACTTCCTTGAATACCGACCATACTGTAAAAAGGAATAATATATAAAACGCCTAAAACCTTTACTAAAAATATTGCTACCGTAGCAATAAAAGCACCTTCCATAAAATTTGCTTTTTTCATAACGTCTCCCTTTAATTTCGCAATTTTTTTCTTAATTTTTGGTAATCGGGACAATAAAATGCCACTTTTTTCCAAAAGATTTGATTATGATACGGATAAAGAAAATGTATCAGTTCATGAATAATAACATACCTAATAACTTTTTCATCAAAACGCATTAAATCAAGATTTAAAGTAATTGTTTTAGCAGAGCGATTGCATACACCCCAACGGGTTTTCATTTTTCGTATTTTTATTTCCGGGAAAGCAATTTTTTCGTCTACTTTTTTATATTCATCCTGCAATAAAAATAAAAACCATTCGAAAGCCTTTTTCCGATACCATAAATCTAATTGTTTTTCATTAGCGTAAATAACTTTATTATCAAAAAATTCAATTTTATTAGACCCTGACATCTTTACTTTTTCATATCCTTGACCTTGATAATAAATTTTATCAGCAGCAATCTCCGATGCTAACATTTTTTCAATCCGTTTTTTATTATCATTAATAAAATCTTTAATTGTTTTTTCCTTTGTCCGATAGTTAGTAGTAATAATAACTTGTTTTTGGTTAACCCGCAAATAAGTATTTTTGATTTTTTTATAAATCACTCGCACAAAATAATCTTGATGATAAAAAGTTTTTTCCATATTTTAAGCTCCAGTTAAAATCATTATAAAACCAAGAACTACTACTGTTAAAACTAATAAGATTTTGTAAATATATTTCAACCATTCAAAATAAGGAATTTTTAATAACACTAAACCACCAACTAAATATAAACTAGTTGGCACAAATATAAGACCAATCGCATAAAATACTTGCGTAACTAGTGGAATCATTGGCTTTAATCCAACATTTACAAATGAAATAAATTGTGTCATCTCACCAACTAATTCTGGAATATTACTATAAAAAATTGTGCTTAAAAACCCTAATAAACCATAACTAATTAAAGAATTTTCACCAACGAAATTCATAACATGATAAACTAAAGTTTGATAAAGATTTTCCTGACCTTGAATATGAGTAATGGTATAGTAGAAAATCAAAGTTAACAACATATAAAACGCTGGTTTAGCAACTTGATTTGCTCCCCAAATAAAACCTTCTTTTACTTTCTCCCATTTTAACTGAAAAATATAAGTTATTAACATTAAATAAAAGACCATAAATATTATTAAATCATAAGATCCCCAATAACCAAATTGCTCAAATCTTCCTAAAATCAAACCTAGAAAACTATCACGGCTAAGCTGCAATGAAAATTCACGGACCCCTTCAATTCCTAAAGCATGAAACCAATCAAACATAACAAAAGCAAGAAACAAGAAAAACAAAACAGAAAGAAATCCGAAAATAAAATTTAATCCTCTTTCGCTTTTCTGTTTGTTATTTTTAAATAATGGAATTTCCTCTGGCTTGTTTTTTTGCTTTTTCTTATTAACCCAATAAATATAAATAACTGCTAAAACCCAAAAAGCAACTATTTTTTCTATTAAAAAGTTAGTATAATTATAATCAAAATAAAAATTAAAAGACGCTAAAAACAAACTATGTAATGGTGCTACTATAACTCCCACTAACATTGCACCAATAGTGGCGGCAAAAGCTGTCATACGATCATATTTTGCTAACATAATAATACTAATAAAAAAAGGTGCTAGTAAAAACAATAAAAACATATTGCCACTAAATGCTGATAATAACAAAAACAAAAAACTACTAATAATAACAATCTTACCATCTAATTTTTTAGCTATATTTTTTACAACTTGTTGATATGTTGGAATTTGATTTAGAATACCATAAAAGCCACCAAGCATTATCACAAAAAACACAATATGAAATGCGCGAGCCAATGTTAAAATAGGAATGCTAATTAAATCAAAAAAACCAATTGGTTTAATAGCCTCAGCAGTTTGATAAACTCCTTCTATATATCGTCCCGGGGTAATCACCCAAGATAATATAAAAATTACTAAAAATAAAATAAGTAAAACACCAAGCAAATTATTTTCCTTTAAAAAATTATTAAATTTCTTTTTCATATTTCCTCCTTTAATCTTAACATCTTTAATTTTAACACTAAAAACAACTATTGTCCATCAAAAAAAAAATATTACTTGCGTAATATTTAAATTCTTCCTTTGCGGACAAAAGCCGGTATTTCATCTTCATCTTCAATTGATTCTATATCATCTTTTAAATCTTTACGTTTAGTATGTTGGTGATAATTTAACTTATTTTCATCACCATCATCAAACCCAGTCGCGATAACGGTTACAATAATTTCATCTTGCAAATTTTCATTAATAACAGCACCAAAAATTGTATTTATATCGGTATTAGCGGATGCTCTTATTTCCTCAGCGGCTTCTTCTACTTCATACAAAGTTAAATTTGAACCACCGGTAACATTAATAATGGCATCGGTTGCACCACTAATACTTGTTTCTAATAACGGACTAGAGACAGCTTCGCGCGCTGCTTCTACTGCTCGTCCTTCACCAACACCAATTCCTATTCCAATTAAAGCCGTACCACGATTTTGCATTACTGCCTTAACATCAGCAAAATCTAAGTTAATCAATCCAGCAACAGCAATTAAATCAGAAATTGATTGGACTCCTCTTCTTAAAACATTATCAACTTCTTTAAAAGATTCTAGTAATGGTGTTGATTTATCAATAATATCACGTAAACGATCATTAGGAATAACAATCATGGTATCAACATGTTGTTTTAACTCCTCTAAACCAATTAAGGCTTGATCCATACGCTTTTTCCCTTCAAAAGAAAATGGTTTTGTAACAATGCCTACTGTTAAAGCGCCAATTTCAGTAGCTATTTCGGCAATTACCGGTGCCGCACCAGTCCCAGTTCCTCCTCCCATGCCACACGTAATAAAAACCATATCAGAACCTTCTAATATTTTCTTTACCTCTTCTTTTGTTTCTAAAGCGGCATTTTTTCCAATCTCAGGATCAGAACCCGCCCCCAAACCATTTGTTAACTCTTCTCCTAATTGAATTTTTACCGTTGCTTTTGAATTGTTCAAAACTTGCAAGTCAGTATTAGCAACAATAAACTCAACTCCTTTTACACCGGATTCAATCATACGATTAACGGCATTATTACCTCCTCCCCCAACACCAATTACCTTTATTTTTGCTAATTGATCCATTTCCAAACCTAACATAAAATCCTCCTATTCATTTATAAAAAATCCAAAGATTCGGTTTATCATTGTATTATCCAAATCATCTTTTCGTACTTCACTAATTTCTGATTGTTCTAAACTATTAAGCATCGAATATTCTTTTCCTTTAACATTTAATTTATTAATAAAATATACCGTATTACCAATCACTGAGGAAAATTTATTATTGCGCGCGCCAATGACGCGAACATTACCAATCATAACTTTTTCTTCTAAAATATCCTCTGCTAAATTTTGTAGATTAGTTAGGTGACTACCACCACCTGTTATTATTATATAATGCATTTTTTTATTAGTCAAAGAATTCAACTCTTTTTTTACTAATTCTAAGATTTCTTCGATGCGAAACATAACTACTTCTGATAATTCATATTGATTAATTTTAATCATTTCCTGATTTATATTTTCTACTTCTACCATTTCTTCTGGATTAGCATAACGTCGATGAGCAAAGGCAAAATTTTCTTTTAACTCACGCGCTTTATTTAAAGATAATTTAAAAATATAAGCAATATCACTATCAACATTCTGACTTCCAATTGGAACAACACTACCTTTAATAATAACACCTTTATTAAAAATAGCAACCGTTGTTAAAGCCGCCCCAATGTTAATTATTACTCCCATTTGTTTATTAGTATCATTATTACGAAGTGTATAACTATCACCAATACTATTAATGGAAACATCAATAACTTCAATTCCGGCCGCTTCAATTAAGCTAACAACCGAATAAATATTCTTTTTAGGAGTCGTAACAATAATGCTTCGACAACTCAATTCCTTGCCACTTAATCCTTTCGGATCTTTTAACTCAATTCGTTCATCGACACCAAAATCAATCGGATGAATAGTAATTAATTCATGATCAGGACGAATTTTATTTTTTATTAATTCGCGAAAAACTTTATTAATGTCTTCACCATCTATTTTTTTATTTTCTTCTTTTTCTAATTTTATACTTGTTTTTGTATAAATATATTCGGCATTATGCATCGGAATAGAAGTTAGAACCTTTTTTATTTTTATTCCTAACATGTTTTCTACTTCTTTTAATGCTTGCTCAAAAGCACTTAAAGCCGTATTAACATTCGTAATCAATCCTTTTTTTATGCCCGAAGATTTCACTGAGGAAGCAGCCAACAAATTTAACTTGTTACGATGTAATTCTAACACAACTACTTTAATTGAATCAGAACCAAGGTCAACACTCGTATAGATTTTCCTCATGTTATCATCTCCCTCAATCTTGTTATCATTATACTATACTTTTTAGCAAAAAAAAAGAAAAAGAGTTCTCTTTTTAATAAAAAGGATCAAAATAGCCGCCACCATCCAAATATAACGTTCCCTTTTTATTGCCAAATTCACTAATAATTCTTTCCATTATAAAATTATAATCGTTTATTTCCGCAACTGTGTCTAGATTAACAAAAACATAATTACCATCAATCATATAAAACAAAAAACGTTCATCATCATAATCAGAAGGATTATATTTTATTTCTGAAATACGCCTTAAAACATCTTCTGATACTTCCCGCATAGCAATTTGAAACTCATCATATACTAAATCGGGAACATAATTTATTAAAACTGGAACATGAAAATTTTCGGCAACTTTTCCGCCGTCATAAAGAACCGTTTTTTCTTGATAATCAATATAATATAATGGGCGGTTTTCTTTAATGAAAATATGAAGTTCCGAGAAGCGCTTTCTTTCTAACTGCGCTTTTAAAATATATTCATTTTCTTCTAATTTACGAGCTGTTTTACGCAAACTAATAGCATATAAATTAGGATAGTGAGTCAATTGTGCTTGGTCGATAATTATTTGATCAGATAAAATTTTATTATCATAAACATAAATGTTTTTCAGCGGTAAATTCAATAATCCGTATATGGCAATAAAAATTAAAAAAAATACGAAAAAACAAATTAATACTCTTTTTTTATTAATTTTTCGATTTCTTTTTTTTATTTTCTTTTTTTTCAATCGACGACTCATAATAACCTCTAATCAATAAATTCTTGTTCAACAATTAAATCAATTTTATATTTTTCAAAAACTTTCGCTTTAATAGTTTCAATTAGCTCTTTTATTTCCGTACCACTAGCATGATTAATATTAATAATAAAATTAGCATGCTTACAACTAACTTTCGCATCACCAATTTGATATCCTTTCAAGCCTAACTCCTCAATTAGTCTTCCCGCATAATCATTAGGCGGATTACGAAAAACGCTACCAGCACTAGGATAGTTAAGGGGCTGGGAAAGCAGCCTTCGTTTTTTCCGATCTTCAATTAATAATAATGAATCATCAGCACTGCCTTTTTCTAAATTTAAAAAAACTTGCAAACAAATAAAATCTTTATTTTTTTGAAGCCACGAACTACGATAAGCAAAATGCAAATCTTTTTTAGTTAACTCTTTTATTTCTAGTTCTGGTGTCAAAACAATTATTTTATCAACAACATTACTCATTGCCGAATCATACGCCCCCGCATTCATGTAAACTGCCCCACCTAAGGTTCCTGGAATACCAGCAGCAAATTCTAAACCACACAAGCCACGCCGAGCAAGTAAATAAGCTAGTCTTTTTAAATAATAACCACTGCCAACTTGTACCTTTTGATCATTTATTTTTAAATCATTAAACTCTCTTAAACTTATCAAGACTCCATTATAATAATCTTTAGTAAAAACAATATTCGAACCCCCACCAACAATCATATGTTTTATTTGATTTTCCTTTAAAAAATGTAATAATTTTTTTAATTGATCGATATTTTTTGGCACTATTAAAAATTGCGCTTTTGCTTTTATTTTATAGCTCGTATATTTAGATAAGTCAATATCTTCTTTTATTTCACCACAAGCAATTGCTTGTAACTGTTTTAATAATTTCATATTATAGCAATACCCCTATCTTTTACTAATAACATCATATATAAATTGGGCACTATTTGCAACCGTAATCGTTGACAAATTGACAACCATTTTTTGCCTCTTTTTTTCATTTTGCATTATTTCATCTATTTTTTTTATTGATTTTTCAATTTCATGTTCTGCTACCAAAACAGCTGCTTTTTTCTTTAACAAATATTGAGCATTATAAAACTGATGATTTTGTGGAACGTACGGACTAGGAATTAAAATGGATGGTTTTCGCAAAGCAATTAGTTCACTAATGATGGTTGCTCCCGCTCGAGAAACAACTAAATCAGCTTTTTTAATAACACGTGCTAAATCATCAATATAAGCTTTGACAATAATATCACCAGTAAATTTTTTTTGATAACTACTATGAAAATGACGTGTTCCAGTAACATATAAAACTTGATAATTTTCTAAACTTAGTTTATTTAAATGATGAATTAAATAATCATGTATCTTAGCAGCTCCTTGTGAACCCATTGTAATAACTACTAACTTCTTGCGATTTGATAATCCTAATTCTTTTTTATTAATTGCTTTTATTTTTAAAGCATTTTCGACAACTGGATTACCGGTATAAATTGTTTTTGCTTTTTTGGGAAGCCCCCTTGTCTTTTCATATGAAAGCAACACCGCATTAGCATATTTACTTAAAAAAGCGTTAGCACGACCAATTATTTGATTTTGTTCATGAATATAAGTAGGAATTTTCATTTTACTAGCCACATAAATAACTGAAATCGTCACATGCCCACCAAAACCAACTACAGCATCTGGTTTAAATTGACGCATTTTCTTGCGCAAGAAAAAATAATTTTTAATAAAACTAATAATAATCCGCCCATTTTTATACCATTCATTATGGTTATACCAATAACTATTAATTGCTAAAAAAGGAATTTTTATTTTCTTTATTAATTTTTTTTCCATTCCCTTTTCACGCCCAATAAAAAGAATCTCAGCTTGCGGATTAATTTCTTTTATTTTTCTAATAAGAGCAATTGCTGGATAAATATGACCGCCAGAGCCACCAGCACTAATAATAATGCGCATAAAATCCACCTCTGTTAATTATTATATCATGATAAAGAAAAAAAGTGACGTATCACTTTAAATCTTTTATGTATTTTTTTAATTGCAAGGCATCTTCATCTAAAATAATTTTTATTTGATTTTCAATTTCAACAATTCCCTTGGCACCCATTTTTTGAATCAAAGATTTGTTTACCAAACTAGTATCTTTTAAAGTTACAATAAAGCGCATTTTATCAAGTTCATAATTTTCTATATTATGAATGCCGCCAAGTGAATCAACTAATTTATTTATTTTTAATTTAAAATCTTTTTTTCGTGAGTTGGTAATTGCAATTGCTATAACAAATAAAAAAATACTGATTAAGAGATATGTAAAATAATCCATCTAATCACCAATTTCATTATACTATACTTTTATTTTTTTAGCAAATTGAGACAAAAAAAACCTTTTATTATAAAGGTTTTTACTCAACATATATTGTTCGTTCTTTTGTTGTAACATTATTACTCGGATCAGTAGCAACATATTCTAAAACATTAGTGGTTGGCGCAGCACAATCCAAAGTACCGTTTACTTCTAAATTATAACTGCCGCTATTGTCAGTAACTGACACATCACTCGTTGGATCAAAACCCAAATCACACACTGCTTCTGTGATAACAATTGGATTCTCAAATATTATTTCCGGTGGAATAGTATCAACAATTTCAATAACACGTTCTAATTCGGCTGTTAAAGCTTCGTAACTTACTAAATATTCTATTTCATATTCATTAAGTTCACTATCATCCACATTTTCAACAACTACTCCATCTTCGCGTACTGTTACGCTAATATTCGCACTATCTATTTTCGTACCATCCGGAGCATAAGCAACTATATCATTTGGACTGACGCCAAGAAAACCACTATTAATTTCTATTTCATCTGTTAACGCCCCTTTTAAAACAATTATAATTTGATTATAATCCATTTCTTCACCTGGTGTTCCTGATTCAGTATCAACAAAATAAACATGCTTATTATTTTCCATTGTTATTTCAATTTCCATATCATTAGGAAACAGTTCACCTGTTAATGGATTAGTAATATCATCTTCGATAAAACCACCCATTTTTAAATTATAAAGAAAAATTGTAATACTTTCATTATTTTGGCTTGGTAACATGCCGGGATTTTCCGCCGCCCAATTTTTAGCTGCTAATTCAATATTTTTTATCTGAATATTAAACAACCGCGTGCGAGAGCTACTGATTACCCCTGTTACCATAGGAAGAATTATAATTAATAAAATCCCTAAAATTAAAATTACTGCTAATAATTCAACTAATGTAAAACCTTTTTTCATTTTTTCACCTAACTTTATTCTATTATATCATAACATTTTTTAGAAAACCATTATCAAAAAGAAACAATGTAAAGTTCTATTCTTCAACAATATAGCGATAGGAATTTCGTTCTAATTTAATTTCAATAGTTAAATTGTTTGGAAAAAGTTCGCGCGTAAGAGGATTTTTTAAATCTTCTTCGACATAGCCACCTTCTTTTAAATCTCTTAAGTTAATAATAATACTTTCTCCTTCATTTTCTGGCAATAAATCAGTATTATCAACCGCCCAAATTTCAGTTGCTGCTTCAATGTTAGCAATTTTTACTTCATACATCCGCTCATGAGCACTTGCCAAAATATTAGAAACCACGGGCACAATTATAGCCACTAAAAAAGTCAATATTAAAAGCACAGCTAATAATTCAATTAAAGTAAAACCTCTTTTCATAACTTCACCTATTCTTTTTTCATTATATCACATTTATAACAAAAAAAAAGATTATAAAAAAATCTTTTTTTCCTGTTTTTGAAAAATGAAATTATCAAATTTCTTTTCAACAATTTTATTTTGTTTTAAACTTGCCACGACATCAATAATACGTTGATTTGTTGATCCTTTAAAAATATCATTTAAACTTTTTTTATCTTTCTCAAAACGGCCATCAACAATCACATCTAAATATGGCATTAATTCTTTAATTATTTTATTCTTTTCTTGCATTTTTAAAATTGTCTTAAATTCATATCCAGTATACAACCATAAATTTTTATGTTGATAACGCTTAGCAATTGCTAATATTGCTTCTGGTTGCAGAAATGGTTCACCACCAGTAAAAGTTATACCATCTTGAAAATCTAAATCTCCTAATTCTTCAAATAACAATTCTAATGATATTATGTTTCCTTTTTCACAATCATGTGTTTCCGGATTATGACAACCAACACAGCGATGAGGACATCCTTGCGTCCATATCACAGTTCGAATGCCCGGTCCATTAACAATACTATCTTTTTCTATATCGTGTGCTAATCTAATTTTTCCCATGCTTGACACGATCTTTTTCCTCCGCTTTTTTACCATCATTAAATCTCTCTAACGTTCCCACTAAATAACCTGTTATTCTACGAATTCGTTCAAAAGGAATATCTTCTTCAAAACGACCACAGCCAGGACAGTAGTCATTAATAATACCAGAAAAACCACAAACAGCGTCACGATCAAGCGGATGGTTAATAGCTCCGTAACCAATTCCAGCTTCTTTCATAGTTTTAACAATTTTCATAAAACCATCTAAATTTTTAGCAGGATTTCCTTCTAATTCAATATAAGTAATATGACCAGCATTTGTTAATTCATGATAAATGCTTTCTTTTTTAATTTTATTTTCAATACTAATTTTGTAATTCACCGGAATATGAAATGAATTAGTGTAATATGCTTTATCGGTAATTCCTTTTATTTTCCCAAAAATAGCACGATCTAAATTAGTAAAGCGTGATGCCAACCCTTCTGCTGGCGATGCTAATAATGTGAAATTTAAACGATGCTTTTCCGCAAATTGATCAATTTTATTACGCATAAAACTAATTATTTCAAAACCTAATTTTTGGGCTTTTTCATCTTCACCATGATGTTTTCCTATTAATGCCACTAAAGTTTCAGTAAGACCAATAAATCCAATTGATAAACTCCCGTGTTTTAAAGTTTTTCGTAAATTATCATCACGTTCTAATTTTTCCGAATCAACCCAATTGCCTTGTCCCATAACAAACGGAAAATTATAAACTCTTTTTCCACATTGAATAGCAAAACGATCTAGCAATTGATTTTTTACTAATTCCATTTTTTCTTCTAATTCTTGATAAAAAGCAGTGAAATTTGCTTTTTCATTGTTAATAATACCATGTTTAATAGCAATACGAGGAAGATTTATAGTAGTAAAAGATAAATTCCCCCGCCCAGGCGTAATGGCTTTTTTCTCATCAACCACATTACCCATAACGCGAGTACGACACCCCATATAAGCCACTTCGGTATCAAAATTATCAGGATTATAAAATTCTAAATTAAAAGGGGCGTCCAAAAAGGCAAAGTTAGGGAATAATCGTTTAGCAGAAACAGCGCAAGCTAATTCAAACAAATCATAATTCGGATCTTGCGGGTGATAATTAACACCTTCTTTTACCTTAAAAATAGAAATTGGGAAAATGGCCGTTTCGCCTCTTCCTAAGCCACTTTCAACCGCCTTTAAATATTTTTCCACAACTAACCGCCCTTCTCGGGAAGTATCAGTTCCAAAATTAACTGATGAAAAGGGCACTTGGGCTCCTGCTCGTGAATGCATAGTATTTAAATTATGAACAAAACCTTCCATTGCTTGATAAACAATCCGCTCGGTTTTAGCGATTGCTTTTTCACAGCTACTGAAAAAAACCTTTTTCATTGTTTCGTTAGTACCATAAAAATTTGAAAATTCGGTAATATCAATTTCCATAGTATTAAGTTTATTAATTTTATTAGTAATTTTATCAAAATTAACAAATGATAAAAAATCACTATATTCTAACAAATCAAATAAGGTTTGCTTAAACTGTTTGCGAAATGTTCGCACTACCCCTGGCGCTAAATAATAATCAAAAGCCGGAACACTCTGCCCACCGTGCTGATCATTTTGATTTGCTTGAATAGCAATGGCAGTTAATGCTCCGTATGACATAATGTCATTTGGTTCACGAAGCGTACCATGACCAGTTGAAAATCCTCCTTTAAATAATTTAGCAATATTAATTTGTGTACACGTTGTCGTCCCCATGGGCAGGAAATCTAAATCATGAATATGAATATCACCATCATCATGAGCATCACTAAATTTTCGCTTTAATAAATACGATTTAGCAAACTCTTTTGATATTGTACTTCCATACTGAAGCATTTTTCCCATGGCAGTATCACCATCGACATTGGCATTTTCACGTTTCTCATCATTTTCCATAGAAGATTTTAAACCTAAATTTTCAATTACCTTTAAAAATTTATGTTGCTTTTTTTGATCAAAAAACAATTTTCGTGACTGGCCTCGCCTTTCACGATATTCGGAAAAAGATTGATAAACATCATGATATTTTTTTTCCTTTAATTCATCTTCAATTAAATCTTGAATATCTTCAATTTTCACACGGGCATTTTTTTCATATTGTTTAGCAATCTTTTCAATAACGCCATGATAAATTTTATCAATATCTTTTGAACCATACTTTCTTTTTAATTGATCATCGCTATAATCAACAATACTATCAAAACCTTTTTTTATTGCAATAGCAATTTTACTACCATCAAACGGTACCTTCCGATTATTTCTTTTAATAACGCTCATAGTAGCTACTTTTTCTTCATTTCCCATAATAAAATTCCTTTCTTAATTATCATTATAACAGAAAAAAAGCGCCTTGGCAAACAAATGTTCGTGATGACAAAGAAAATATTTTTTTACCCTTCTGCACTTCTTTCTTTTTCTCAAGCGTAGCATTTTTCCCAAAAAAATTCAACACCTTTTTTGTAGCTTTTTTCAAAAACCCTTTTTTTTCAAGCTTTATTTTCGTTAATTTATTTTTTTCGTTTTAATTTTTTATTGAAAAAAACACAAAATAAGAAAAAATAAAAAAATAAAAATTTGTTTTTTTTTGTTTTTTTTATCAAAATAATAGCATTTGCTATTATTT
>PWLE01000040.1 GCA_003559495.1 Mollicutes bacterium | reverse complement strand
TTTTATATTTTTATCTATTTTTTATTTACTCTGTAATTGGTTGGATAATCGAAGTGCTTTTCGTTTTTTTCTTTACAAAAAAATTATCAAACCGTGGTTTTCTTATCGGGCCTTATCTTCCTATTTACGGTACTGCCGCGCTTGCAATGCACTTTACTCTGACTTCTTTAGCAGCCTATCCATGGGTGATATTTTTTCTATCGGCACTAATGATTACCAGCATTGAATATATCGCACACTATAGTCTTGAGAAAATATTTAAAACTCGTTGGTGGGATTACTCAGAACTTCCGTTAAATGTAGACGGCCGGGTTTGCTTACCACATGCATTATTATTTGGTTCATTAGGTGTCGCATTTATCCTATTTCTCGATCCTTTTATAATGAGCAAAAGCACAGGAATTTCTACCCCCGTGCTTTTTATAACAACACTCATAATGTTAATTATTTTTATAATCGATAGTATTGTTTCCTTTAAAATAATTAGCAAAGTAACAAAAACCGCCCAACAAATAAAAAAAGATCGCACTAATGAAATTAACGAAAAAGTAAAAGAAGTCCTTATCCAACAATCTTATTTAACAAGAAGATTAGTCAACGCATTTCCTAATTTTTATACCTTTTTTAACTACACCCATCAAACTATCAAAAAAACAGGAAAAAAACTAAACCACAGAATAAACTCAATGAAAAATGGAGCAAGAAAATGAATAAAATAAAATATCTTATTAAACGATTATTAAACTTAAATTTTAAAAATTTAAAAGCAACAATCAATTATATTCACCAAAAAACAAAAAAAAATAAAATCATTATCTTTTTTGATATTATTTGGTGTGGCTTTTTCTACTTAGCAGGATACACTGATTACCAAATTTTTAAGATGTATAAATTAAACTACCAACAACGAAAAACCTTACTAACACGCGGGAAAAACAATAAATATATTAAAAAACTAAACGATAAAAAACATTGGCATTTAGTTCATAACAAAAATGAATTTAACCAACTTTTTAGCGATTATATACAAAGAAAATGGTTATTTCTCGATAATAATTTTCAATCATTCCAACAATTTATAAAAAACAAAGACACCATTATCGCGAAACCCCCTAGTGGTTCACAAGGAATAAATATTGAAAAAATTAAAATCAAAGATTACCAAGAAAAAGAACTATTCCAATATTTAACCCAAAAAAAATTAAATCTCATTGAAGAAGAAATAAAACAACACAATTTACTAAACAAACTTCATCCTTATTCCGTTAACTCGCTAAGAATTATTACTATTTTAAAAAATAAAGAGATCCATATTGTAACAGCCTATTTACGGATTGGTAATAAAAACATCGTCGATAATATGACTGGTGGTGGCATGGTCGCACCAATTGATATAAAAAATGGCACTATAAAATTACCAGCTGCCAATAAAAAAGAAGAGATTTTTATAAACCACCCCATTACAAAGCAACAAATCCCTGGCCTAGCAATTCCTTATTGGCAAGAAATATTAAACCTCATTGAAGAACTGCCACATAAAATTCCAAGTTTAAGATTAATTGGCTGGGACATCGCTATTACTAACAAAGGACCAGAATTAATAGAAGCCAATCAATATCCGGCACATCAATCATATCAACTTCCTTCACATTTAAAAAACGAAACCGGAGCTCTTCCCATAATTCAAAATATTTTAAAATAAAAAAATGTTGTCTTACCGACAACATTTTTCATATCCCTCATAATAAATATAAACTTCATCAAAATGAATTTTTAAAAAATCAAAAGCTTGCTGTGAACGAATATTAGTATTACAATAAACTATTACTTCATCATATAAACGCAACTCATCAAGACGCCAAACTAATTCATCAAGTGGTATTGATAAAGCCCCTTGAATATGCCCCTGTTGATATTCTTCTTCCGAACGCACATCCAAAAGAACAACATGACTATGGTTTTGCATTTCTCGTAATTCACCATAATCAACTTGAATAGCAACTAAAGGTGAATCTTCCACTTTATTGTTGGTATTTTCCTGACACCCTACTATAAAAAAAAGAACTAATAATAAAAATATTTTCATTTAAAAACTACGCCAAAAATTTCTTAATGCTTGATCAATTTCGGGCAGGAAAAAAATAAAAAAACCAACAATAACTACAATAACTATATAAACTATAATCTCACTATCCATCTTTAACTTTTTCATTATAGCCACCTCATTCTTATCTTATCACAAAGAAAAATTTTTCTCAAATCAAGATTTTTCTCCTCTTCGTTTTGGTTCCATAAATTTATAAACCTCCATTACCAAAACAATCGGAATTGCTAATATAAAAATATAAAATATAACATTAATCGCCATTGGTTGCACTCCTAAAAGGCTACTCCATGCCGTTTGCGTAATTAAAAAATGCAAGCCTAATGTTACAAAAATAGCTATAAAAACAACTGGGTTACCACTAAATTTCATGGCAAAAAGAGAACGGGTCTCACTTCGACAATTAAAAACATGAACATTTTGCATAAAAACCATCAATAATAAAACATAGCCCCGGGCAATTTCCACAGCAATGCCGCGATCCAAAAGTGCTTTCCAAAAGAAAAACACAATAATCGCCATTACAATTGAAGCCATAAAAGTTTGCTCTAATAACTTAACATTAAAAATTCGTTCTTTTGGTTTACGTGGTTTGTCCTTCATAATTCCCGGTTCTTTCTTTTCAAAGGCTAAAGCCACATCTTGAATCCCATTTGTTACTAAATTAAGCCATAAGATTTGCACCGCTAATAAAGGAATTGGCAAATTCATTAAAATAGCCATCATAAATAACAAAACTTCCGCAACTCCCGTTGAAAGCAACATTAAAATTACTTTTCGAACATTACTATAAGCAACACGCCCCTCTTCAATACCATCAACAATTGATAAAAAGTTGTCATCGGTAATAATCATCGAACCTGTTTCTTTGGCAACATCCGTCCCGCTTCCTATCGCCACCCCAATATTGGCCGCCTTTAAAGCCGGCGCATCATTAACACCATCACCAGTAACCGCCACAAACTCACCCATTCGTCGGAAAGAATTAACAATTTCTAATTTTTCTAACGGTGATACCCTAGAAAAAACTGTTTTTTCAGCAATTATCTTATCTAATTCATCAGGCCCCTTTTTTATATATTCTTCGATTTCCGAACCTTTTATTACTTGAGCATGGTCATCAGCTAATTTTAACTCTTTTGCAATCGTATAAGCTGTTAGGGGATGATCCCCCGTTATCATAACCACTTTTATTCCCGCCCCCCGACATTTATCAATTGCCTCAATAGCATCTTTACGAATCGGATCAATAAAACCAACCAATCCCAAAAATGTTAAATCATGCAAATCAGCTTCATCATATTCGTTTTTCTTTTTTCCTTTATAATTACCTTCCGCCATGGCGATAACTCGATATCCTTCACTCGCCAATAATTCATTTTGTTTTAATACTTCTTCTTTATTAAGTTTTTTAATATTTTTACCACTTTGCATATTTTTACAAAAAGATAAAACTTTTTCCACCGAACCTTTAGCTGTTATTTTAATTTCATTCATTTCCTGAAAAAGTACTGCCGAAAACTTATTTTCTGATTCATATGGAATTCGACCAATTATTTTTAACTGCTCGCCCGCAATCTTCGCTTTCATTCCTAATGCTAAAAAAGCAACATCAATTGAATCGCCATAATGCTGCCACCCTTTTCTAGTTTTCTCTAATCCGGCCTCATTATTCAAAAAACCTAACTTAGCTATTCGTTTTACCGAAGCAACATCAGCTACTTTCCCTTTATCGTTATAGCCAACTCCCGTTATTTCATATCGCTGTTGATCAGGGGTCAAAATTAGTTTTGCCGTTTGTTCATTTAAAGTTAAAGTCCCTGTTTTATCACTAGCAATTACCGTACAACTTCCCAAACTCTCAACAGCATTTAATTTTTTTACTAAAACGTTTTTCCTTGTCATCCGACTAGAAGCAATCGATAAAGCAAAAGTTAATGCCACTGGCAAACCTTCAGGAATTGCTGAAACTGACAAGGCAACAACAGCAAAAAAGATTTCTTGCGGCGCCTCGCCGCGATAATAAAGTAGCATCGTTAATAATAAAGCAATTATAGCAGTATAAAAAGCAATTTGTTTCGTAAATTTTTCCATTCTAATTACTAATGGCGATTTTGTTTCTCTTTTTAACAAAACATTAGCAGCAATTTTTCCTATTTCGGTATCATCACTAGTTGCTACGACAACGCCTTTACCACGACCTCTTAAAACGGTACACCCAGCAAAAAGCATATTGCGCCTTTCCGCCACCGATTTTTTCTCTTTTATTATCGCCGGATTTTTACTAGGCGCACTTGATTCCCCGGTTAAAATTGCCTCATCAACACTTAAATTATGCCCTTCCAACAAACGAATATCAGCCGCAATCTTATCACCAGATTCAATCAAAACAATATCGCCTTTGACAATTTCTTCTGCATCTATTTCCTTTTCACGTCCACCACGCAATACTTTAACCTTAACTTTAATTAAATTTTGCAAACTCATGGCTTTTTTTCCTGCTCGCCATTCTTGAAAAGCCCCTAACAAAGCATTAAAAACAATTACACCGGTAATAAAAAAGGCATCCAACAACTCCCCAATTCCAAAAGAGAGTGTGGCTGCCACAATTAAAATAAAAATAATTGGATTAATAAATTGTCGAAAGAAAATTTTTATAACGTGATCTTCCTTCGCACGAGGCAGAATATTTTTACCGTCTTCTTGTAAACGCTTTTTTACTTCCTTCTCGCTTAAACCATCCCACTGCGAAGAAACTACTCCTAATACCTCATCAATCGATTTATTATAATACTCTTTCATATGCTACCCACCTGAATTAATTATAACACTTAACAACAATTAATAAAACATTTTTTTTCAAAAAAAAACAAGGATAAACCTTGTTTTAATTAAAGAATTTTTTTGTCAGACCTGAAATAATTGGTATTTTTGCTTCTTTACTACTTAACACAGCTATTAAACCGATTACTAATAAAACAATAAAAACATACCAAGCAACAGTACCAAAATTTTTATTGAAATCATGCAATCCTCTAACTGTGTCATGATTAGCATCAAACATTTCAAATAAATCACTTAAAACACGATGAATTACATTCCATGCTGCTAAAACAGCGTCATATAACACACGTAACACAAGCACTTGACCAATTTGAAAGTTTAAAACTGCCTCCCTTTCTACTAGTAATGCAAATCCTAGCAACAATAATAAAGCTATATAACTTCCTTGATAAGCTAGTAAATAAGCAAGCAATACCATGCCGATTACCTTCATGCCTGATTTTCCCATTATCTTTTCCATAATTACCTCCTAGTTTGATTATATATAATTATTGTATAAATGTCAAAACAAATCAAGAAATTAAACCATTTTTCTTTAATGTGTTATAAATACACGAGTAACTGCGGCGTTGATAAAATTGCGAAAATTTACGGATGCTAGCATTTGAACGACGATATAAATCTATGATTTTCCTTTCTTCTTCAGGCGTTATCGCACGACTAGGTTTACGATTCTTATTACCGTGTTCTAAAGAAATACCTTTTGTTAAATATTTCTTTTTCATTCGCAACAAATATTTTGGATGATAACCAGTAGCATTAGCAATCTCCTCATAAGTCATATTTAACTTGCCATTAATTTTCTTTTCCAAAAAATATAACATCTCAGCCTTCTTCTTCAATTTTATCAACTCCTAATAATCTTATTATATAGTAACTTTTTCTAAAAATAAACCCTTTTTTACTTACTTTATTAATTATTATAAATATGATATGATAAAATTATATTTGGAGTATTTATGAAACGAAAAAAAAGAAAAAATTTAAGATTTATTCTAGCATTATTAATAGCAAAAATTAGTTTTTTTGTTATTAAAATAATTGATAAAAACCGGGGCACTAACAAACCAGGAGAAATTGCTCTAAAAATTTGTCCTGATTTTTTAAGCCGCATTGGTCTTCCTCCTAATATTATTGCTGTTACAGGTACTAATGGCAAAACAAGTATTACTAATTTAATAAATGATGTTTTACTAGACCAAGAATATACTACTATTATTAATAACGCGGGATCAAATATGGACACTGGCATCGCCAGCACCCTAATTGCCGAATGTTCCTTAAGAGGAAAAATTAAACAGCAATGGGGTGTTTTTGAAGTTGATGAAAGAGTTTCACCACGTGTTTATCAACATATTATTCCCAAATACTTACTTTGCATTAATCTTTTTCGTGATTCAATTAAAAGAAATGGTCATGCCGAATTTATTTTTAATAAAATTAATCAAGCAATTCCAAAAGAAACAACTCTTATTCTCAACGCCGATGACTTAATCACATCTTCCCTGCAACCAAATAATCCCCGCCTTTATTTTGCCGTTGAAAACGTTTTAAAAAAATCCAGCAAAAATATTGTTCAAGATATCCAAACATGTCCAAATTGCCATGAATTATTAAATTTTCAATATCATCATCACCATCATATTGGCAGAACCTTTTGTAAAAAATGTAAATTTTCTTCTCCAAAAGCCGATTTTATTTGCACAAAAATCAAAGATGAATTAACTATTACTGAGAAAAAACAAGCCGATGATTATCCCCTTATTTCGAAAACCATTTACAATATCTACAATCAAACAGCCGTGATAACAATCCTTAGAACAATCGGCCTTAGTCCCGAAACAATTAAAAATAGTCTAAAAAAAAGCAAATTAATCACAAATCGTGAAAACTCTTATCAAAAAGGAAAGCAAACAATCACAACTATTTTAGCAAAAAATCAAAATCCTATTTCAACATCCCTAGCACTTGATTATACTGCAAATTTAAAAGGAAATAAAATATTTATTTTATTAGTTACTGACACCCAAGATAAAGCACATGGTAGTGAGGATATTTCTTGGCTTTATGATAGTGATTTTGAATTTTTAAACCGCAAAGATATTAAACAAATTATTGTTTGTGGCAGTCGTTGTTTTGATCTTAGTGTCCGCCTTCAACTTGCTGGTATCAAAGAAAAAACTATTTATTATAATGATAATTATCAAAACATTCACACCCTTATTAAAAATAAAAACATTGATAACATTATTATTGCATACGAATTATATGGCTATGCTATTGCCGAGAAAATTAAAAATAATATTGTAGGTGATAACAATGATTAAAATGGAAGTACTATACCCAGAATATATGAATTTATACGGTGATACTGGTAATATAAAATATTTGCAAACCATTATTCCCCGTTTAAAAATTATTTATACCCACCTTAACCAAACCCCGGCCTTTACTAAAGAAAAAATTAACATCTTATATATAGGTCCTAGTACTGAGAGGCAACAAGAAGAAATTATTAATAAATTAAAACCACACCGCGAAGCTATTAAGAAATTAATTGATAATTATACTTTTATTTTAGCGACTGGCAATGCTATTGAAATATTTGGCAAATACATCGAAAAAGATAATGGCGAATTAATCCCTTGTCTCAATTTATATAATGTCTATGCCGAAAGATTTAGTCGCCTTCGTTACAATGATAACGTTATCTGTCCTTTAAAAAACTTTACCGTTGTTGGTTTTAAAAATCAATTAAGTCATCTTTATGGTTCGGATCGTCATGCTTTAGTTTCGCCACAAGAAAAAAATTACCTTAACTTTATTATTGATAAAAACCTTTTTGCAACTTACTTACTAGGTCCTATCTTAATATTAAATCCATTATTAACACAAAACTTATTAAATAACGCCCAAATTCCCTTTAAAGAACCACTCTTTCACGAATTAACTATTACCGCCTATCAACAACGCGTCATTGAATTCAATAAATAACCACAACTAAAGTTGTGGTTTTCTATTAAAAACTTGCCTCTCGGGCTGCTTCTTTTTTAAAACGATAATGATTATATTTCTTTCTTTGTAAGCGCTTTGTAATTGGATCTTCCTCTTCAATCACATTAGCCATCTTTCGCCGATTACGAGCGGCAATATGCATATCTTTTTGCCGTTCAAATAAAACTTTCGTAATTAAATCCTGATGCTGTTCATATAAGTCAATACACATTAAAATTTGTTGCATTTCTGAGGAACATGTTCTTGAAATATGATAATCACGAAAACTTTTTGCAATTCGCATAAAATCCTTGCCAACATTACCAACAACAGCAATAACCTTTTCCATATCAGTTTGATAAACATGACTCAAATCCAATAATACAGCATTTTTCAAATTATCATAAATAGTATATTGATCAATTTCATGATAAAGATTTGCCCGCCAAATATTAGTTACTAAAGGAATATAACTTACTTCCTTGCTTTGTTCATTGTCAACTAACATTACAAAACAAGGACGACCACCCTTAGCGTGATCCACACTCCCATCGGCAAAAACAATATCCGATATAATAACAATATCGCCTGGGATAATATTCATAATTACTTCCTTTCTTAAATACTAATATTATACATAATTATTAAGATTTTTCAACCAAAAAGACCTCTTTTATTAAAATATAAGCGAAACATTTTTTTATTGATATTATGTAATTTTAAAACTAAAGCTAAGCGGGGGGGTGAAAAGTCTTGCCAATAAAACAAAGTATAACCATATTTTCCTTTTTTCAATAATTCTTTAATTTGCTTATGATACAAAGGATTAGCATACTTTAATAAAACACTTTTTGGCACATCTAACCAAAGCCAATTTTTATCACAATAAATTAATGGTTGCTTTTTTTGATAAACATATTCATCAACAACCAAACGTCCCATATTACAACCAGCACCCGTAACATAATAACTTCTTCCTTGCCTTAAATTTATTTCAAATAATTTATATTTACCATCACGAGAATCATACTTTAAATCAAAATGGGCAAAACCAACATAACCAATTTTTTCTAAAAAATCTTTAAATTTATCATATAATTCCTTATTATAACTAGAAATTATGGCTGCATAATTACCAATTTCATATGGTCCATAGTGCTCTAAGACCACATCCCCCAAACACATCATTTTAACTTTTCCATTAGCATCGGAATAAGTATTTAAAACCCAACCAGCACTATCATCACCCGGAATATAATCTTGAATTATGATATTGCCCCGATATCCTGCCGAAAATATTCTATCAACAATATCTTCTAATTCTTTCTGACTAGAAGCTTTATAAGCTTTTTTTCGTCCCGGAAATTCTACTTCTAAATAACGAATACTATCAGCTGCTTTTACAGCAACCGGAAACTGAAAATTTTTCGGTAAAGCTTTATAATCTTCAAAACGACAAACAAAAGTTTTTGGATAATCTAACTGATGCTTTTCACACATCTGATAAAAATTATCCTTATTTTCTAATTTTTCATGTAATGCTTGATTAATATACGGCACAACAAAATATTGCAACAATTCATCCTTATGCCTAACCAACAACTCGGTATAACTATCACCACATGAAATTAAAATTAATTTTTCATATTTTTGACAATAATCTTTACCAATTTTTAACAACGTTTGTAAAAAAACTTCATCGCTATCAAAATTAGGAAAAACTTCCACCGTAACAATGCGGCTATAACGAGTTGGGTACATTCTTTTTTTTCCTAACGCTAAACATCTAACACCATAAGCTTGGTGAAAAGATTTCGCCATACTATAAGCATTTTTATCGGTTCCTAAAATAATCGGTTTAAATTTTTTCATACTATCACCTTTCACGTTACTTTTTCCACATTACTATAACGACTTAAATAAGCAGATAATTTATTTTCAATAAACTTAACATCAAAATTATATTTGCGACCATATTTAGCAATTATCTTTTGCAAAAAACCTTTTTCTTGCAAATACCGAAAACTAAAAGCAAAATTCAAATCATAAACAAATGCTAATACTAACAAAAATTGATCGGCAAATGTTTCCACATCATGATAATCAATCGGCTTTTCCACTATAAAATTTTGCCAAACAGAAGATGAAATTTCATCACCTTGTTTCCAAAAAGTTACTTCGGCCTCAGCTGTTAAATAAAAAATATCTAATTTATCAGCATCACGAATTATTTTAATAAAAAGTTCTTCTCTTTTATGACAACCTTTTTCAATAGTTTTTTTATTATGGTTTTTTATCGCCTTTTCTATTACTGAAAAATGCTCTTCTTTTTGATAAAAATCAAATATTAAACCTTCTTCAAATAAAATATAAGCGCCTAAATCACCATGATCAATATATTTATCATCAGCACTATCATAATCAGTAATCTGCTTAAATCGACCAATATCATGCAAAAGTCCTATAACATAGGCCAAGTAAACATCTTCTTTTGATAATTTCAAAAATAAAGCAATTTGCTCTGCCAAATGGGCGACCCGATAAGAATGATGATATTTGGCATCAATCATTATTTTTTTTTGATCATATTGTTTAATAAAATCAGCAAATTTATTTTCTAGTTTTTCCTTCATACGTCCTCCCAAAATTAGCATTAACAAATTCTACTTTTATTTTAACATATTTTCCCTAAAAAAAAGAGCATTTTATATCATAATGCCCATTTTTGTTTTTACTGTTTCTAATTTTGCTTGCGCTCTTTTTCGCGCTTCTTTTTCACCAGCTTGCAAAATTTTTATTAACTCATCACTTTCACGAATTTTTTGATACTTTGCTTGAAAATCTAATAAAAATCGCTCCACTTCATTAGCAACTACTTCTTTAAATTCACCATAATTACTATTTTCAAATTCTTTCTCAATATCACTAATCGTAACATCACGTAAAATAGCTAAAATTATTATTAAATTACTAATCCCTGGTTTATTTTTTTCATCATACTTTATTTTATTATCATTATCAGTAACGGCTGCTTTAATCTTTTTCCGAGTTATTTTGACATCATCTAAAACAAAAATTGTTCCTTTATCATCAGCCGGTGCTGATTTATTCATTTTCTCAAGCGGGTTTTGCAAATTCATAATGCGATGACCATATTTGGAAATATAATAATCGGGCAATTTAAACATTCCGCCATATTTTTTATTCACCCGTTCCCCTAAATCACGCGTTATTTCAATATGTTGTCTTTGATCAGAACCGACCGGTACTACTTCCGCATCGTATAATAAAATATCCGCCGCCATTAAAGTTGGATAAATAAGCAAACCTAAATCAACACTCCCACCACTTTTTTCTTTTTTAGCTTTATATTGTGTCATACGCGACAACTCTCCAACCCGACATTGAAAAGCAATTAAAAATCCTAAAACACAATGTTCATCAACTTTACTTTGAACAAAAAAATTAGTTTCCTTCGGATCAACACCGCACGCTAAATAAATAGCAGCTAAATCTAAAATTGTTTTATTAATTTTTGCTGGCTCCTGATAAGTTGTCAAACCATGCAAATCAGCAATAAAAATAAACGAATCGTGACTTTTTTGCAAATTAACAAAATTTTTAATTGCTCCTATATAATTTCCTAATGTAAAATTACCGGTTGGCTGGACTCCTGTAATCATTGTTTTTTTCATATTTTCACTCCTTATTAAAAAACTTGCCCCTAAATTAGGACAAGAAACTTGCTATACCACCTAAATATGTACCATCATACACACTCCATAATAACGATCGGAAAACACCGTTTTTTCCTACTTAATTCAGAAAAACTCTCAATAGGCCATTCAATATTTTCTTATCACAATTTTCCATCAACCAATTGCTTTCTAAAGATAATAAAAATATTTACTAATCTATCTCAACGATTTCTAACAATATATCGTATTATTTCACAATTGTCAAATAATAGTTTTAATATTGACAAAATTTTATTTTTTCAAACAATTTATAAAAATTTTCACTAAATTTGGATCAAATTGCTTTCCCGCCTCTTTTTTTAATTCTAAAATTGCTTCCGGAAAAGATTTTTTTCTTTATAAACTCTTTTTGAAGTCATTGCTTCAAAAGCATCGGCAATAGCTATAATACGCGCTGGCAACGGAATTTCCTCTTTTGACAATCCATAAGGATAACCTTTGCCATCCCACCGTTCATGATGATAAAGCACATATTCCGCCAAAGAAGCATACTTTGTTACTCCTTTTAATATTTGATACCCTACCTCTGGATGAGTTTCTATTTCTTCTAAATCCTTTTTTGTTAACATTTTCTGCATAAAAACTTCCTTAGCAATTTTTATTTTACCAATATCATGCAAAAAACCAGCCTCGCTTACTTCTTTAACATCTTTTTCAAAAAAATTTAACGCTTTTGCCATTAATTTACAATATTTTTTTACTCCTTCAGCATGCTTTTTTTCATAATCATAATTATTATGAGGATATTCAATGACCCTATTTATAAAATTAATGCGCCATTCTTTACCTATTTTAATTTTATTTTTATACATTAAACTATCGGCTTGAATTTTAATATCTTTAATACTTTTTTCATTATTTTTATTAATAGCATATCCTACAGCAAGCGAGATTTTTATCAATCCTATTTTTTCCATGTTTCCTCTGGCAACCAAACTTTTAACAAATTGTTTCATTTCATTTTCAGTTGTTTTGGGAACAATAATTGCAAATTCATCACCACCACTTCGACAATTAATATTTTTCGGAAAACCAACTTCTTTTATTAACAAAGCAGTCTTATGCAATAACTCATCCCCTTTTTCATGACCAAAAACATCATTAGTTATTTTTAAAGCATTAACATCCGCAAAAACAATTCCTAATGGGAAATTTTTTTCATTATCTAATTCAATTAATTTTTCTTCCATATATCGGCGATTATATAACCCTGTTAAATAATCCCCATATATATATTTATTAAGCTTTTCTTTTTCACTATTTTTTAAAGAACTCTTTTCAAAAGAAAGTAACCAACCATAATTTTGGCCACTATTGTTTTGGATCAAAGTTTCTATTATTTCTATTGGAATTTTCTTGTTATTTTTTTTATTAACTCAGCCTTAATTACTTTCTGGCATAAGTTTTTATTTTTTTTACCTTTTTCAAAAATTAAAGATTCCTCTTTATTCAAAAAATTAAAGATAAAAGTAACTGGTTGGCCTATTAAATCATGATTATTACTATCAATAATTTGCAAAGCACAAGCATTCACCATTTTAATAAAACCATCTTGATTAATAATAACAATACCATGGGGCAGGGCATTTAAAACCATTTGTAAATTTTCACTATCATTTACAAATAATTCATTAAAAGAAGAATAAGTATCATTTTTTTTATTAACTTTTTTACAATTCATTTTCATCCCTCTAAAATTATTTTATCACAAAAAAAGAATAAGCAACAATTTGTTGCTTATTCAATTGGAATTAATCTAGTTTTTGTTTCGACCTCTTCCTTTGGAATTGTTAATTTTAATGTGCCATCTTCAAATTTAGCGCTTATTTTGTTTTCATCAACATCATCAACATAGTAACTTCTAGTTAGTTCACCATAAAATCGTTCCCGCCGAATATAATTAGTTCGATCATTCTCTTTTTCATCTTCCTTTTTTGCTGTAATTGTCACATAACCATTGTCATAATCCACTTGTACATCATCTTTTTTAAAACCTGGCACATCTACTTCAATAATGTAATTACCTTCTTTTTCATAAACATCGGAACGCATAACCATATTTTGTCTTTTTGATTCAAAGAGGTCATCAAACAAATTTCCAAAAAAGGGATCTTTAGTCATTAAATCCATTTTATCACCTCCACTATCAACATATTAACACAACACTTGGCAGTTGTCAAGCCCGAGTGCTAATTTTTTTCTAAAACATATTTTTCCTTATATAATTGCTCCGCTAACCTTTTTTCGTACCGCGTTAACCGCCCTTTTTTCAAAAAACAATTATTCTTTTCTAAGTGTTTTTGAAAACCTACTTTCATTTTTCCCACTACCACGTCCATATTCCGATCAGGTAAAGCTATTTTACTATTATTTAAAATAATAGTTCCTTGTTGCAAAAGAGTAGCACCTTTTGTTGTTTGCGCATTTCCCGATATTTTTTTGCCCTCTACTTCAATATCATAAGGACTTTCATTTAAATAGCAATTACTATCCTTTTTACAATATTTTTTTCCACTATAAGTAGCTTCGACCCCCATTTCCTTTAAACCTTCTAATATCATATTACCAATATAATAATAATCTTTTTCATCAAAAAACTTAGTTTTTTTGCGCATAACAACACTATAAGTAAAATCATTATTGTGAAAAACCGCTGAACCACCAGTCATTCTTCGCACAAATGGTTTTTTTATTTCACTAGCATCTTGATGACAACCAATTGTTGTGACGGGCTCTTTAAAAGCATAAAAACGTACCGTATTAGGAACTTTTCCTTCTCGAGACGCAATCATTATTGCCTCATCAAGCGCCATTTGCATAGCGCCATTTGCTACTATAAAATCAAGATAACGCCACTCATTCATTATAAAAACCTGCCTTTGCGCGATATGAACTTCGCACTAGTTGACCGGCCTCGACAAATTGAAATCCCAATTGATATGCTTTTGCTTTTATTTGTGCAAATTCATTTTCACTATAAAACTTTTGGACCGCTACTTCATTTTGACTTGGTTGCAAATACTGACCAATTGTTATCATATCAACGCCAACTTTTCGCAAATCTCGTAAAGTTTGTTCAATATCTTTTAATGATTCACCAAAACCTACCATAAGTCCCGATTTCTTTTTTATTCCTTTAATTTTTGATAATATTTCTAAAGAGCGATTATAATCACCCATTGGTCTTAACAATTCAAAATAATTACGCGTAACTTCAATATTATGATTTATAACGTCTGGTTTAACAGCTAAAATTTTTTCTAAGGCTTGCCAATTGCCATTTAAATCCGATATTAATAATTCAATTTTTATCCGCGGCTTCCTTTTTCTAATCGCATTAACCACTTTAACAATATATTCCGCCCCACCGTCAGACAAGTCATCACGAGTAACTTGCGTCAAGACAACATAATCTAATTGTAAATAATCAATCAATGTCAAAATATTATTAAGCTCCTCATGATCAACTTCTTTCGGTCGCCCACTAGTAACATAACAATATTGACAATTTCTCGTGCAAATATCTCCTAACAATAAAAAAGTTGCCGTTTGCGCTGTAAAGCATTCATAACGATTAGGACAATTGGCAACTTGACAAATTGTATTTACTTTTTTTAATTTATAATAATTTTTTAAATAATGCAAACGATTAAAGTTCTTTAATTTAATATTCATATGACACCAACTAGTTATTTTTCAAAAAAGTTACTTTTTTTTCAGCAACAATAGACGCTACCGTTAATGGCGAAAGAACAGAAATAACGGCTGGATTATAACAATTTTCTAAATTTGACAGCTCCTTAACTGTGTTTTTTTGCTTAATAGCCATTGCTAGTAAATTAAGTTGTCCTGCTACTTCACCATGAGCAATAATCTGACCTCCTAAAATAACACCTTCATAATCAGTGATCAACTTAACACTAATTTTTTCTTTTTCGCTATAATATTTCGATCTTAAAAAATCACTATGTTTGACACTAATAATTTTTTCTCCTAAAGCAAGAGCGCGCGTTTCCGATAAACCTACTGACCCCACATAAACATCACCTAGTTTAGAAACAGTATTATTTACTATTGGTTCCCAAACTTGCTTATTTCCTAAAATATTTGCCGCGAGAAAACGAGCCTGTAAAACTGCCAACGAGCCCAATTGACTAACAACTGTTTTCCCACTATTAAATTCCTTCTGTTCAATACAATCACCAATGGCATACACATTATCAAAAGATGTTTGGAAAAACTCATCAACAACAATTCCTTCATTAGTTTTTAACGTCATTTTTTTTGCTAAATCTAAATTTGGCATACTACCCGTACAAACGAATAATTTATCAAAATTCACTTTCCCATCCGACATAACTATTTCATTTTTAACAATTTTTGATATTTTAGCATTTTCAATAATTTTTATATCAGTTAAAAAGTCTTGCAAAATAACAGCCATATCTTTATCAAGCATATTAGGAAGAATGTTTTTTTCTTGTTCCAGTAAGGTCACTTGTTCTTCTTGTTGTGATAAAACGGAAGCTAATTCAACACCAATCATCCCCGCTCCAATAACAACTGATTTACTACCTTTTTGAATGCCTGCTTTTATTTTTTTAAAATCCGCCACCGTCTTTAATTGATAAAAATCCACTTCACTAAGGCCATCTATCTTAGGAACCACAGCTTTAGCACCCGTTGCTAATATTAACTTATCATAAGGCAATTCCTTTTCTACACCTGAAACTTTATATAAAACTTTATTATCAACAATATTATAAACTTCGCTATTTAATAAAACATCAATATTATTATTTTCATAATCTTCTTTTTGATAAATAAAAATTTTATCAAAATCACTTATTTCATCATTAATTAAATAAGGAAGTGCACACGGCGAGTATTCATAATGATTGGCTTTTTCAATAATTACAATTTCTATTTTTTTATTTAATTTACGCAACTCAAAAGCACACGTCGTCCCGGCACTACCACCGCCAATAATTACAACTCGCATAAATCCTCCTAAGCATTCAACTTTTCTTGATAATATAATAATGCTTCATTAGCATTCATTAATTGTGTTAATTCTTTTTCATCGGTTATCGCAATTTTAATTAACCAGTTTTTATAAGGATCTTTATTTAGCAAACTCGGATTATTAAAAACATCCATATTAACATCAACAACTTTACCAATTACTGGTGTTGTTATTTCCCCAGACCATTTTACCGCTTCTAAACTAATACAAACATCACCTTTTTGTAATTGTTTTTCTTTTTCTGGCAACATAACAAAAACAAATTCTTCAACTTGTTCGACACCTGGTTTGACAACTCCTAAAACTACTACATCATTTTCTTTTTTAAGCCACACATAATCTTTGCTATATTTTAAATCTTTCGGAAAATCATTTTCCATTTTTATCACCCTCCTCAAAACCTATTTTTTTATCATAAATCTCGGCAATTATTAAAGAAACAACAATAATAGTTCCAAATAAAATAATTGTTTGTGTTATGTTATTTAATACTTTTAAATCGAAAAATAAAATTATTGCTAATGCCACCATAATTAAACCACCTACTAATTTTAAAATTCGCCCTTGCTTTTCTTCAAATTTATTAATTTTTAAAGTAAACACAACTACTAAAAATATCGTTATTTCCACTAAAAAATAAGTCAAAATATAAACCACAAACAACAAATTAAAAAAGGAACTTGATACATCATAATTAGCAACAATCCCCGTCCAGGTAGCGGGCAGGCCGGCGGTACAAGGAAGTTCCACGAGTGTTATTCCTAAAGCCATCATGGCCGAACCAAGTACTAAACCTTTAAAACTATTATTCGGATTTAATAAATTGCGAACCCTTTGGTACAATTTTGGTTTATAAGAATCAGAAATAGTCAAAGATATGCCCTTTTTATACCAAAAAAAGTCTTTCACATTAACAAGACCAAAAAGCAAAGCAATAGAAGCAACCACAATCGTAATCACACGTAAATGTTCAACGTAATCAACTACTCTAATCATCGTTAAAATAAAAGCCCCATAAGCTAAACCAGCCACCAACAAATAAGTAAAACCAATAATAATAATTTTACGTCGATCCTTTGTTAAAGCAACAATACCAAGCAAAAAAGCAAGCACCCAAAGAGAGCAAGGATTAAGCCCATCCACAAAAGCAATTAAAAAGGTAGAAAAAATAAGGGGCATTTCATCTAATGAAATCACACGCCCCAAAAGAGTAATTTCCTCACTGGCAATATCAATTGGCAGGAAAAAAAGACTAACAATTAAACCTAATATTGCTAATTTTATTATCATTGACTTTGACATATATAACACTCCTTTTGTTTACTCTTTAAAAACAATATCATAAGCTTTATCTTGACAGCCATCACTAATACAGGCCTCGATTACCGACTCCATCTGGCCGACCATATTTTTGTTAAAACCTTTCCATACTTCCTCGCCAATAAAAGTCATCGGCACACCCCCAACTTCAACACCATAAGCATCCGCTACTGCTTGAAACATGTCAATAGTTTCCCGTGATTCCCAGGCCTTAATTTCTTTTATTCGAACCGCTTCATATTTTTCTTCAAACTCTTCTAAATAAGGTTTTTGTTGATTACAAAAAGGACAGCCATCATCAGAAAAGAAATATACAATAACATGTTCCTGTAAAAACTCATCATTATTAACTTCATTTTCATCATTAACACAACCACCCGCCATTAACAATATAATAATCACTAAATATAATTTTTTTAACATTACAATCTCCTATCTCTTATTTTATTACAATATCCCAACTTGTACCTTCCCGACCATCGCGTAAAACAACACCTTTTTCCAGTAATTGCAACCGGATTTGATCCGCTTTGGCAAAATCTTTTTCCTTTTTTGATTTATTACGCTTTTTAATTAATTTTTCTATTTCATTTTCATCAATTTCATTTTTTTGCAAATATTTATTTTTAATTTCTTTAATAATATCATTTGGTTTTTGCTGAAGCAATCCCAACACCCCATATATTTTGACAATACCTTCCTTTAAACAAGCAGCATCAGTATTTTCTCCTTTACTAATTAATTTTTCTAACTCGCTAATATAGTTAAATAAATTAGCAAAAACAACCGGTGTATTAAAGTCATTATTCATTGCTTCTTGAAATTCTGTTGCAATTTTTGTTAAAAACTCATTATTTTTCATTAAACTAATATCACTACTAAATTTTTCAACTTTAGCAAATAATTGATAAATACGATATATTTTCGCCTCATTTTCTTCAAACATGCCATCCAAAATATTCAAATGCGAACGATAACTATTTTGTAATAAGGTCATACGAATAACATCACGATTATACTTTTCTAGTAAATCAGAAAGCAAAATGCTATTACCTAAAGATTTACTCATTTTCTGACCATTAATATTAACTAGTCCGTTATGAATCCAATAACGAGCAAACTCTTTTCCTGTTAAAGCTTCGGTTTGTGCAATTTCATTTTCATGATGCGGAAATAATAAATCTTCCCCCCCACCATGAATATCCAAAGTTTCCCCTAAATATTTCATGCTCATCGTCGAACATTCAATATGCCAACCCGGACGTCCTCTCCCCCAAGGAGAATCCCAAGCCATTTCATCATCAGTTATTTTCCACAAAGCAAAATCATTTTCATCGCGCTTGCCTGCTTCAATATCTTTCCGGCTTCCTGCTAAACTTTTCTCCAACGTTCGATTAGAAAATCTACCATACTTAACAAATTTAGCAACCGAAAAATAAACATCACCATGCTCACTAACATAGGCAAAACCTTTATCAATTAACTTTTCAATAAAAACAATCATATCATCGATACATTCGGTTGCTTTTGCTAACACCGTTGGTTGTTTAACATCTAATTTAGCTAGTTCTTCGTCTGTTTTTTTCATTAATTTCTTCGCATAATCACTAGCATCAAGTCCTAATTCAGAAGCCCGATTTATAATTTTATCATCAACATCAGTATAATTGCGAACGTAGTTAACTTCATATCCACAATAAACTAAATAACGATAAATCATATCAAAAACAACTGCTTGATAAGCATGTCCAATATGGGCATTATCAGAAACCGTAATCCCACAAGCATACATTTTCACTTTATTATTCTCTTGCGGAATAAAAGTTTCTTTTTTTCTTGTTAAAACATTATAAATTCGCAATGACATTTTTCACCTCCTTCAAGTTCTCTTTTAATTATATCATAATTTAAAAAAATTAAAATAAAGAAAAGGATGTTTCATCCTTTTAATATTACTTTTAAATAAACCTTTTTTCCTTTTTGCAATATCATAGTATTATCCTTAAAATCATCTTCTTTTATCATTCGATCAATACTAGTTACTTTTGCTTGATTTAATTTAATGCCACCCTGTTCAATTAATCTTTTTGCTTCCGATTTTGACGAGACAAGATCAACTAATTTTAACAATGCCATTATATCCAAATTTTCTAATTGTTGCTTTTGAATCTCTACGGTTGGCATATTATCGCTCATTCCTTCTGTAAAAATTTTAGCACTAGCCGCAGCAACTTGATCCGCTTCATCAGAACCATGCACTAATTTAGTTATTTCATAAGCCATGATTTTTTTTGCTTTGACAATATCTTTTTGACACAGATCTTTAATATATGTCATCTCCAAATCAGTAAAAAAGGCCAGTAGTCTTTCGACATCCTCATCAAAAGCATTTCTAAAAACTTGATAAAAATCATAAACGGTTGTTTTTTCACGCGAAACCCATAATGTGCCACTTTCTGTTTTTCCCATTTTCTCGCCATCTGCTTTAACTAACAAGGGACAGGTTAATCCAAATAAGCGATCAACTTTCCGGCCATCTAAATTATCTAATTTTCGGCCTAAATCAACACCCGCCACAATATTAGCCCATTGATCAGAACCACCAATTTGCAACTTGCAACCATACTCTCGATTCAAATAAACAAAATCATAGGCCTGCATTAACATATAACCCATTTCTAAAAAAGTTAAGCCTCCTTCTTCAAGACGTTTTTTATAACAATCAGTCGCCAACATTTTATTAACATTAAAATGAATGCCAATTTTCCGCAAAAAATCTATATATGATTCATGGTTAATCCAATCCGCATTGTCTAAAATAATAGCTGGATTATCACCAGTTGTATAAACAAATCGCTTCACTAAATTTTCCACTTCTTTTTTATTAAGCGCCACTTCTTCTTTTGTTAATATATTGCGCATTTGTGATTTCCCAGATGGATCACCAATCAATGCTGTCGCACCACCAATGATTATAATTGCGCGATGACCATATTCTTGCATCCTTCGCACCATAGTAAGCGCAAAAAAATGCCCAATATGTAAACTATCAGCAGTCGGATCAATTCCTAAATAAAAGGTAACTTTCTCCTTGTTCAACATTTGTTTAATTTTAGCTTCATCAGTAGCCTGATAGACATAGCCCCGTTCTTTTAAAACATCAAAAACTCTCATAATAATCCTCCTTTAAAAAAAACGACAATTTCTCTCCTCATAAGGACGAAATGCCGCGGTACCACCTTAATTTATAGCTTTCGCTATACTCTTAATACTATAACGCGTAACCGGACAAATTCTTAAATCGTAACTTCTGTTTAACTTTTGAGCAATTTTCACCACCATTGCCTCGCTTATTTCATCATTAAACATACTATAATTTAATCATCATTTGTTGTATCCATTTTAACACCTTTTCTTTGCAAACGCAAATTTCTTTTATTATATTCTTTTATCTTCACTTTTGCCGATGTTGTTTTAGCCTGATCAAGCCATGTTTGCGATGGGCCTTCTGTTATTTTATCAGTCACTATTTTTACACGATCGTTATTTTGTAATTGATAATCAAAGGAAACTTCTTGACCATTAACAATAGCTAAAATCATGTTGTTCCCCTCTTCGGCACCTATTTTATAAGCAAAATCAATTGGAGTTGCACCGCTCGGTAGTTGAATAATATCACCCGCTGATGTGTAAACATAAACATTTTCGGCAAATAATTCTGCTTGTGCCTGGTCAACAAATTCCCTATTATCAACAATTGTGGCATTTAATTCATTTAGCGCCTGAAAAAATTGTGACTTTTCTCTTAAATCTTCTTGCATTACCTTTTTAGCCGCCCCTTTATTAATATCCCAATAAGCCGTTAAACCAAAAGAAGCAATTTTATCCATGGCAAATGTTCTAATTTGTGCTTGCACCAATCGCTCCTGGGGACTGAAAACCGTTGTATGTAATGATTGATACATATTTGTTTTGGGAAGTGCAATATAATCTTTAAAATGATGATTCAATGGCGGATACTCATTATGAACCAATCCTAAACTGTGATAGCAATTTTTGATATCAGCCACCATTATTTTCAAAGCTAATAAATCATGAATGTCATCAATTCCCTGACCTTCTTCAAGTTCCTTATAAACCGAATAAATATTTTTCGTGCGTATTTTTATATCTCTTTCAATATTTTCTTTCGCCAAAACTTGCAATAAGTTAATAACCATTTCATATAAATGTTCTTCATTTTTTTCTTTAGCAAGATTTATTTTGTTTTTCACTTCCCGGTAAGTATCATTCTTTAAATAAAAAAGTGATAAATCTTCTAATTCACATTTTAAACGAAAAGCACCAATATAATGCGCTAGTGGGACATAAATTTCCATCGTCTCTAAAGCTTTTTCTTTTTGCTTAATCTCTTCTTTATAATGCAGGGTGCGCATATTATGTAACCGATCAGCCAGTTTAATAATAAGAATTCGCGGATCTTCTTTCATGCTTGTTACTAATTTTCGAATGTTGGCATCACGTTTTTCTCGCTTAGAAGCAAAAGTAATTTCATCAATTTTACTAACTCCATCTACCAAATTAGCAACATCTTCATTAAATTCTCTTTGCAAATCTTCTTTTGTAACATCCGCTTCCTCAATAACATCATGTAATAACGCCGCACATAATGTATTTCTATCAGCATGCATTTCCGAAAGAGTATAGGCCACAGCCAAAGGATGAGTAATATAATCTTCATCACTTGCTCTTTTTTGATGAAGGTGATTTTTTTCAGCATAACGATATGCTTTTGTAACCATTTCAATTTCAGACGGATTATACTTCATTACATCAGCAATTAATTTACTAAAAGTTATCACTTCCATATTACTCACCTCCTTTTAACAAAAAATAGTAATACGGTTTATTGCACCAAAATTACTATTTCAAATCATAAACATATTAAAACAAGTTAACTAAAGCAATGCCCTTAACACTTATTATGGCCTTTAAAAATTGAATTTTTTTAACCCGTTTACACATTTTATCACTCCCAATAAAATATGAAATATAGTATAAAACAATTAGCTTAGGTTGTCAAGCAACAAAAAAAGAAACAACCTTGTGAGTGATTATCTTGTGATAATGTCTCAATAGTTATCTTGCGAAAATGTCTCAAAAATATTGTATAATATATCACTAAGGTGATGTAAATGAGAAAGGTAGAATTAAGAATGAATGAATTAGA
>PWLE01000039.1 GCA_003559495.1 Mollicutes bacterium | reverse complement strand
CTGATTACAAGTCAGTTGCTCTACCAATTGAGCTATTCCGGCTGGTGGGCGATACTGGACTCGAACCAGTGACCCCTTGCTTGTAAGGCAAGTGCTCTAACCAACTGAGCTAATCGCCCAACTTGCTTGACGTATCTAAATATATCACTAATAAATATTTTTGTCAATAAAATTTGGGAAGTTTTTCATTTGTTTTTCAAGCTTAACGTCAATCAGTTTTTTTAAATAATTTAAAGATTTTTTTAATGTGAACTGTTTTTATTGTTTTTTTATTATAACATAATTCATTTTTTGTTTTACTATTAATTTTTTTTATATTATAATAGTGAAAGAGGTGAAGAAAATGAAAGAAGAAAATAAAATTAAGGAAGTTATTGCCGAAATTAGACCTTTTATTCAAAGTGATGGGGGCGATATTGAATTTATTAAATATGAAGATGATGTTGTATATGTGAAATTATCAGGCGCTTGTCAAGGTTGTCAAATGGCACACATTACTTTAAAAGAAGGTGTTGAAACAGCAATAAAAAATGAAGTTCCTTCAGTAAAGGCAGTTGAACAAATAAATGAATAATTTTCGCGAATTATCAAGAAAAAAACTAAAGCAACGAGGAGTTCAAATAGACGATATTGTTGCCCTAGTTTACGAATTGCAAAAAGATTTCTGCCCAACATTAGCTAAAGAAACTTGTTTGCAAGCAGTTAACGATGTTTTAGAAAAAAGAGAAGTTGCTTTTGCTATATTAACTGGTATTGAATTAGATTTGGGAGCAGAAAACAATCAACTAAACGAAATTAATGATGTTATTAAAGATGATTATTCTTTATACGGAATCGATGAAATTTTAGCTCTTAGCATTGTTAATGTTCATGGTTCCATTGCTTTAACAAATTTTGGCTTCTTAGATAAAACAAAACCAGGAATTATTGGAAACTTAGAAGAAGAAGGAAAACAAAAAGACAAATGTCATACTTTTTTAGATGATATTGTTTGTGCTATTGTATCTTCCGCCGCCAGTAAAGTTGCTCATGATTATGAAAATAAAAAAGTGTTATAAAAATAACACTTTGAAAAAAAATGATTAAACCCTCCTTAAATATTAAAAGGGGTTAATTTTTTTATTCTCCTAAAGTTTGAGCAATTTTAGAAAGTTTTGCTTTTAGATCATCAATTTCTGCTTTTAAAACTTTCTGCACCTCTTGTGCTTCTTTATATAATTGTTCATAATCTTTATTTTCTTCTATTTCTTCCTCTACGCTTCCAACTGGTTCAGGCTGTATGTCAGCAACTGCTTCTGGTTGTGGCATTTCAGATGGCTGTGGTGCCTCCATTTCTGGTTGTGGTGTTTCCACTTCCGGTTGTGGCGCTTCCTCTGGTTGTGGTGTTTCCACTTCCGGTTGCGGCGCTTCCTCTGGCTGCGGTGTTTCTATTTCTGGTTGTGGCGCTTCCTCTGGCTGTGGTGTTTCTACTTCCGCTTCGTTGCTTTCGCCTTCCGTTTCTAATCCTAAATCAAAATCCTGTGGTGCTGTTTCTTGAGGTTGTTCTTCTTGAACAGGAGCCGCTTCCGCTTGTTCTTCAGCAAACTCTTTTTTATTTGCTTTTAGCAAATCAACTAATTCGCTTGATAATTTAAAAGCACGAGAATCTTTTATAACGACACCATTTATTTCCTTAAAATTTAAATCAGCGACTTCTAAATTTCCTTCTTTATTCCCTTTAATAATTTTTTTAATTTCGTCTTTAACGTTTCCCCACTCATCTTCGCTTATTTCAACCCCTTGCTGACTTTCAACTTTATTTCCATAAAGCTTTACGTAATTTTGTTCATCTTTTTCGCCAAGCGAATATAGTAAATAATTATTACTATTTAATTGAAAATATCTTATGACTTCCACTTCTTGTGTATCACCATTAACATCCACAATTTTTAACATCGTACTACCTCCTTTTTATTCTTAATAACATTATACAACTTTTTTTTATTCTTTTCAATCATTTTAGAAAAATTATTTCTTTTTCTTTATTTCTTTTATTAAATCATTCTTTTTCATTTTGCTATATCCTTTTATTCCAAGCGCTTTCGCCATTTTTCGTAATTGCGCAACATTTTTAGATTCTAAATTATTATTATTTAATAATTTGCCATGTTTATACAGTTGTTCAATTTCTTCTTGTGTTAAAGTTTCTTTTTCAATTAACATATTAGCAATTAGATCCAACAACTTGCGATTTTCTTTAATAATTTTTTTAGCAACTTCGTATCTTTCACCAATTATTTTTCTAATCTCTTCATCAATTTGAAAAGCTACTTGACCAGAAAAATTTCGAATTTTATTATAATCGCGCCCGACAAAAACATCGGTGTCATGCCTTTCTAACTGTATTGGTCCCAGATCACTCATGCCATATTCGGTTACCATAGCGCGAGCAATTTTAGTTGCTTTTCCAAAATCATTATGAGCACCAGTACTAACTTCTCCCAAAACTGTTTCCTCAGCAACACGGCCACCTAATAAACCTGTTATAGTATCTAACAATTCCCTTTTCGTTGATAAAAAAGTTTCTTCTTTTGGCATCATTAAATTATATCCTCCAGCGCTACCACGCGGAATAATAGTAATTTTTTGCACCTCATTAGCACCATCTAATTTTAAACCTAAAACAGCGTGACCAGCTTCATGATAAGCAATCATTCTTTTTTCATTCACAGTATATTTTTTAGTTACCTTAGCAGGACCCATTAATACTCGATCTTGCGCTTCATCAATTTCTTCCATAGAAATTGTTTTTCTTTTTCGCCGCACCGCTAATAACGCTGCTTCATTTAATAAATTTTCTAAATCAGCACCACTAAAACCAACTGTTCTTTTGGCGACATTGTCAAGAGTAACAGTCTCATCAAAAATTTTTCCTTTGGCATGAACAGCTAAGATTTCTTTCCGCCCATTAACATCAGGAAGATGCACTGTTACTTGCCGATCAAACCGGCCTGGTCTCAATAAAGCTGGGTCTAAAATATCAGGACGGTTGGTTGCTGCAATAATAATAATTCCTTCATTAATACCAAAACCATCCATTTCGGTTAATAATTGGTTTAACGTTTGTTCTCTTTCGTCATGCCCACCACCTAAGCCTGCTCCTCTTTGGCGCCCAACAGCATCAATTTCATCAATAAAAATCAAACAAGGGGCGCTCATTTTGGCCTGTTTAAACATATCGCGAACACGACTAGCGCCTACACCAACAAATAATTCAACAAAATCAGAACCACTAATATAATAAAAGGGGACGCTGGCCTCACCAGCAACAGCCTTCGCTAACAACGTTTTTCCGGTTCCCGGCGCACCAACTAACAAAACTCCTTTCGGAATTCGCGCTCCTAATTGCTGAAACCTTTTAGGATTTTTTAAAAAATCAATTAGTTCTGATACTTCTTCCTTTTCTTCTGTCAAACCAGCCACATTATCAAAATTAATATCATTATTATCGGGACTTAATTTTGCTTTGCTTTTGCCAAAATCCATTGATTTGTTAGCATTTCCTATTTGGCGACGAATAAAAAAGAAAATAATTGCAATTAATATTATAATGGGCAGGACATTGACAAGAAACAATAAAAACGTGCTTGCTTCTGGATCAGAAACCGCTTCTACTTTCATGGGGTGCTCTTCTTCCAGCGTCAAAATACGATCCATCACCGTCTCGGCCATTGGCACCGTCACAATAAAAGTTTCCTCCCGCTCGTGGTATTCTCCTCTAATTTCATAAACGCTCGAACGAGAGCGAGGAATAATTTTTATTTCGCTAACTTCATCGTCTTTTACTTTCTCAACAAAAGTATTATAACTTAAAACCTCCGGTTTCGCTTCTTGGGTGCTAATTAATATTAAAATTGCTCCCATCAACAAAAACAACGTTAAATAAGGGAGAATTGTTTTTTTAAAATTTTCCTTTTGCATTTTTTTTGCTCCTTTCTTAATAGTACCTAAGTATTATATCATATTTTTCTTCTTTTGTTTTATTAAATTTGCTTTTTTTAAGCCCGGGTAACCAAACAATAGTCCCAGTAGAATCAACTACTACCGGCCATTTCTTCCGATCATTTATTTCTATTTTGTTATCGATAAAAATATCATTAATTTTTTTTCTTCCTAGCATTCCTTTCACGGTCATTTTGTCTCCTTCGCGACGATTACGCACATATAACGGCATATTCAACTCACTCATTAATAAGCGACAAACATCGTTAGTATCCTCCTCACATTGTTTTACTTTTTCAATGTTTTTACCGTCCGCTAAATTCACAATTTGCGAAAACTCAATATTGTATTCGGACGGTTCCTGTTCACTTTTTGTTAAAGTAAGCGTGTTATAAGCTTTGATCGCCTTAATCTGGTTAGGAAGATAAATATAGCTATTCGGCTTATCAGATGAGATTAATTTTTTCAACAACTGCACATGCTCATCAGTAATTAGCATTAAATCATCTTGGTATACCTGCTCTAAAATATTATATAAAATTTTGTCTTGAATAATTTTTTCCTCTTCTAAAAATTGTTCAATGTCTAATGTGTTTTGCACATATATTCTTTTTAATTTCATTGCTACCAATTTATCAATATAATTATTGTATTCCTGCAGATTTTGACTAAATTTATAAAATTTTTGATGAACCTGCGGATCTTCCTTTTTTAAATTCGCAACAATATATTTTCGAAAGCGATTTCTTGTATAAACGTCTGCTTCGTTGGAACCATCCGTTACATAAGTAATGCCTCTTTTTTTATTGTATTTAATAATTTCTTCTTTCGAAACATTAATTAAGGGACGAAGAATAGTATAGCCATCAATCGCAATTCTTTTCGAAAAGCCGCTATAACCACGCAATGTTGACCCGCGCACAATTCGCATTAAAATCGTTTCCATTAAATCATCGCCATGGTGAGCGGTTAAAAGATATTTTGCGTTATATTTTTGAATTATTTTTTTAAAATATTTGTATCTTAAAGTGCGGGCTTCATTATGAAAATTATCATCGCCATACTCTTCAATTTTGAATACTGAAAAATCAATTGTGTGTTTTTTACAAAAACTTTCCACAAACATTGATTCGGCATCACTTTCTGTACGTAAGTTGTGATTAACGTGCGCGCAAACAACATTTAATTCTTTCTCTTGCCGCATTTCCACCAAAATATTCAAAAGCGCCATTGAGTCCGGCCCACCAGAAACTCCAACGACTACCGTGTCGCCATATTCTAAAGTTTCTTTTAAATATCGAATAGCTTCTTTCACCTTAATCACTCCTTACCATTTTATTTTTTCTTTTAATTTTTCATTTATTTGACTAAACAAACAACTTTCCATAAATCCTTGGTGCGCGCTTAACGGCGACGGATGAGATGTTTTTATAATATAATGTTTTGTTTTATCAATTATTTTTTCCTTGCTTTGTGCTTGCCCCCCTAACAAAACAAAAACAACCCCTTCTTTTTTTTCACTAATTTTTTTTATAACTTCATCAGTAAAAATTTCCCAACCAAGATTAACGTGCGCATTTATCTTATTTACCTCATTGGTTAACGTTGTATTAAGAAGAAATACACCCTGCGCCGCCCAATGTTCCAATTCCGGGTTTTCTAACACAACCCCTTGATCTTTATATAGTAATTTTTTTATGTTTTCTAAGGAACGGGGCGCTTTATTGTAAGCAAATGTCGCAAATGCCAATCCGGTCGCAACTCCTTTTTCAGGATAAGGATCTTGACCCAAAATGACAACTTTAACATCTTGAAAAGGTGTTTTAGCAAAAGCATAAAATATTCTTTCTTTAGCTGGAGTTATCATTTTGTTTTGATATTCTTTTTCTATAAAAGCCCACAACCTTTGAAAATAACCTTTTTTCATCTCAACTGTTAAAATCATTTCCCAATCATTATTAAGCATCATTTTTTTCCTTCTTTCGCTAATCGTTCAAAGGTGGCTACCGATAAAAATTCCGCCCTTGTATTTAAAGAATATCCTTCTTTTTCTAACTCATCGGCGATTTTTTCTAAATCAATATTAACATTATCTTTTAAATTGTTTTTTAATGTTTTTCTTTTTTGGGAAAAACTCTTTTTAACAAAGCTAACAAACCAGTCATCATCAGCGGTTTTGCTTTTTTTTCTTTGCAAAGAAAGAACAACGCTATCTACTTTCGGAACAGGAAAAAAAACTTCTCTTCTAATTTCTTTTTCTTTTTTTATTTGAAAAAAATATTGCAACAAAACCGAGGTTGCATTGTATTCTTTAGTGCGAGGCTTTGCTAAAATACGCATCGCCACTTCCTTTTGCACCATCAACAACATTTTATCAATTATATTCCCTTCATGAAAGATTTTAAACAATAACGGCGATGTAATTACATAAGGAAGATTTCCTATTAAGATAATATTTTGATATTCTTTTTTCGTATTAGCATATTCGGCAAAATCTATTTTTAAAAAGTCTTGATATTTTATTTCCACATTATTTATTTTCTCTTTTGCTAAGTTGCTTTCCAACACGGTCGCTAATTTCTCATCTATTTCATAAGTAATTACTTTCTTCGCTTCGCGCGCTAGTAACTTGGTTAAACTGCCGCTGCCAGCACCAACTTCCAAAACCAAATCCTTTTTGGTAATAGCAATTTTAGAAACAATATTTTTTAAAATGTTTTCATCAAAAATAAAATTCTGACCATATTTTTTTTTAAAATTAAAGTTTTCAGCTCGTAAACTATCTAATACTTTTTTTTGCTTCATCGTTTTTCTCCTCATTATTAGTATTATACTACAAACAGAAGAATTAACAATATTGAGACAAAAAATAAGAAACCATTTTGTGTTTCTTATCTTTTTGATTAATTTTCTTTAGTCTTTTTTTACTTTTATAATCACTTGAAATTGATCCTCTAAGTCAATTTCCTCTGTTTCAATTTGTGTTCCTTGATTCCTAAAACCATCAACTAAATCATTAATACGATTTTTGACTGTCTCTAAATTGGTTATTTCTGTTGTCCCGGCCGCCCCTTTATATTGAAAATTAAACCCGGTTAATTCTTCCGTTGTTTTGGGAGGCGCCTCTGGAACTGGTTTTTCTTCTTCTTTTTCGATTAATTCACCCGGAGAAAAACGGAAAAATCTTCCCTCTTGTTCCTGGCCGTAATCATCTTCTGGTTCTTTTTGCGTTTTTTCCACGCTTATTCCTTGCGAAGCAAGATCTTGCGTAATTTGATCTTCTGGCGTATCCTCTTCTTTTAATAAGCTTTTCCAATCAGTTGGTTGCTTTTCTTCATTAATATCACGAGCAGTTTTCTCAATATTATCAATATCCAAAAAGCCTGGGTTCGGTTTATATTCATAACGATAACCTTCTTCTCCGTCATCATCAAGTTCTTCTATTTGAGCATCTAAATTGTCAGTTTTTTGAACTTCCCCCATTGGTGAGTTCTCCTCCTCTGGCGCTGCTTTTGTTTTATTTTCTTCAATGTCTTCTATTTTGATTTCATCAATATTAATATCTTCCCCTAATATCTTATCAATTGCGGCATCTGTGTGGCGAACGGTTAATCTTTCGTTAATAATTTTATTTAACATTGCTATTTGACTTTCCTTTTCTTTCAGTCTTAACAGCGCTCGCGCATGGCGTTCTGAAATTTGTTCATTCATAAGAGCTTCTTGAACCTCATCACACAAATTTAACAACCTTAACTTATTGGAAATTGTTGATTGTTTCTTTTCAATTTTTTGCGCTAATTCTTCCTGTGTTAAGTTTCCAACCTCCAAAATCTTTTTATAAGAAGCCGCTTCTTCTATTGGGGTTAGGTCTTGCCTTTGAATGTTTTCAATTAAAGCAATTTCATTACTACGCGCATCATTAGCGTTGTTAACAATAACAGGAATGGTTGTTTTACCAGCTAAAACACTTGCTTTATACCTTCTTTCGCCTGCTATTATTTCATATTTGTCACCAATTTCCCGCACAATGATTGGCTGAATAACACCGTGTTTTTTTATTGAATTTGCTAATTGTGTTAACTCCTCTTCGTCAAATCTGACGCGCGGTTGAAATCGATTGGGCAGAATGTCGTCTAAATCAATTTCTTGGACATTTTTTTCTACTTTTTCTTCCATCTATAAAAACCTCCCCTTTTTATTCTATAATCACCATACTATAGTTTGGGAAATATTGCAAGTTAAAACATTGGTTTCTTTTTAATTTGAGCATAATTTCTTGGATATGCTAAAGGGGTTTCTTTGTTTTTTTCAATGCAAATAAGCACTCGCTCCCCTTTATTATCAGGAAGTTTAATTCTTTTTTTGTCTATTAATGCCAGCCCCGTTTTATTTCCCAAAAGATTTATTTCCCGGGAAATGTTTGTGCTGTAATATATCATTTTTCCATTTTTCTTTGCTAAATGCATTGATATTTCAATAATAATGGGCAGGGGGGCGGTTGCTCTAGAAACAACTAAATCAAAATATTCCCGTTTTTTAACTTCTTCCGCCCGTTCATTAACAATAAAAACACATTCTAACGCTAATTTTTCTATCACCATTTGCAAAAATTTTGTTTTTTTCGCTGTTGCTTCAATTAAATAAAGCTCAATATGAGGGAAGAAGATCTTTAAAACTATACCAGGAAAGCCCGCTCCGCTTCCGACATCACATACCTTTTGCACATCTTTCATATTAACTGCTTCAACAATCGTTAAACTATCATAGTAATGCTTCCAATAAACTTCTTCTTCTTCAATTATTCTTGTCAGATTAAACTTTTCATTTTCTTCTTTTAATAATTGAAAAAAATCTTTTAACAGTTGGGCTTTTTTTTCATCATATTCAATGCCTAATCTTTTTAAAACTTGCCAAAAATCTTTATTTTCCATTTCTTTTTCCTTTTATATAAACTGATAATATTGCTATATCAGAAGGATTAACGCCACTTATACGATTAGCCTGTCCTAATGTTGTCGGCTTTATTTCGCTTAATTTTTGTTTTGCCTCATTTGCTAAATTTTGAATTTTATAATAATCAATTCCTTCTGGTATTTTAATTTTTTCTAATTTTAACATTTTTTGCGCATCTTTTTCTGCTTTTTTAATATATCCTTCATATTTAACTTGAACCTCTAGCTTTTCTTTTATTTCTATTTCCGCATCAATTTTAAGCCACTTTTGCAAAGCTTCCAATTTAATTTCTGATCTTTTCAGCAAATCATATAAACTAATGCGATCTTTTAGTTTAGTGGAATTTAACTTTTGCAAATATTCATTATTTTCTATATTAGGAGAAATATAAGTTTCTTTTAACTTTTGCTCCCATTTTTTTAGTTTTTTCAGTTTTTGCTTAAAAATTTCTATTTCTTTCTTACACAAAAGGCCATATTTTTCGCCATAATGGCTTAGACGTTGATCAGCATTATCGTTTCTTAATAATAAACGATACTCGGCGCGTGACGTTAATAAACGGTAAGGATCAATTACTCCTTTTGTAACTAAATCATCAATTAAAACACCAATATATGCTTCGTTTCTTTTTAAAACAAAAGCTTTTTTCTTATCTAAATTTAAACAAGCATTAATGCCCGCCATAATTCCTTGGCCGGCGGCTTCTTCATAGCCACTAGTTCCATTAATTTGACCAGCCATAAATAAGTTTTTAATCAATTTGGTTTCCAAATTTTGTTTTAATTGTTGAGGATTAATGGCATCATACTCGATAGCATAAGCGTAAGTAATAATGCGACACTTCTCTAATCCTTTAATACTATGAACGATTTGTTCTTGTATTTCAATTGGAAAACTAGTCGAAAGACCTTGAATGTATACTTTTGGGCTTTTTAAACTAACTGGTTCTAAAAATAATTGATGTCTTTCTTTGTCATAAAAACGCATAATTTTATCTTCAATCGAAGGACAGTAGCGAGGACCAACGCTAGCAATATCTTGCAAACCGCCATACATGCTTGATTTATTAATATTATTTCTTATAATTTCGTGTGTTTGGGGATTAGTGTAAGTAAGATAGCAGGAAACCTGCTTATTTAGATCATATTCGTTTTGCTTAAAATTACTAAAGTTTAAACAAGCATCGGCGCCTTTTTCTTCATCGGTTACAGCAAAATTTACTGTGTTTTTATCAACTCTTGGCGGCGTGCCCGTTTTCAAGCGAATAATATCAAATCCTAGTTTTGCTAAATTGTCAGAAAGGTATAAGCTCGGCTTTTCGCTTCCCGGTCCGCTCCTTTTCCTAGTATTACCAATTAAAATATCAGCTTTTAAATATGTTCCAGTTGTTAAAATAACCGCCCGTGCACAATATTCTTCTTGCTCTGTTTTTATGCCTTTTATTTGCGCATTTTCAATAATTAAATCTTCGGCCATCCCTTCAACTAAAGTAATATTAGAATGCTTTTTTAATTCTTTTAGCATGTTTTTTTGATATAAGTCTTTATCAATTTGCGCGCGATATGCTTGAACGGCTGGACCTTTTTTGATATTCAATTTTTTCATTTGAATTTGTGATTGATCAGCAATTTTACCAATTACCCCTCCTAAAGCATCCACCTCCCTAACAACTACTCCTTTTGCACTTCCTCCAATAGAAGGATTGCATGGCAAATCAGCAATATTGTTAATATTACTAGTTATTAAACAAACTTTTTTCTTAAATTTGGCCGCAATTATTGCCGCTTCACAACCGGCGTGGCCGCCACCGACAACAATAATATCATACATTTTCCTTCCCTCTACTTTCCAAGACAAAAATTGGCAAATAATTGTTCAATAATTTCTTCCTCGTATGTTTTACCAGTAATTAAACCTAATTCATGCCAAACTCTTTTTAAATCGATTTCTAAAACATCTACTGGCTGATTATTAGCAACCGAAGATTCAATTTCTTCTAAAATAGCTATTGTTTTTTGCAACAAAGCAATGCTGCGAGCACTAGTTAAATATGTTAAATCTTTCTGTTGAATCTTTTCTAAATTAAACATTTCCTTTATTTTTTCTTTTAATTTGGTTACTTTTTCCTGTTCAAAAGTACTAATTTCAACAACATTGGCATTAGCAAGTTGTTTTTTATCTATTTGCGATTTTAAATCAATTTTATTAATAACAATAATATGATTTTTGTCTTTCACTTTTTCGATTATTTTTAATTCATCATTATCCAGTTTTTTATTATTATCTAACACTAATAAAATTAGTTCGGCTTTTTTTATTAATTCCAAGCTTTTTTGAACCCCTATTTTTTCAATTTTATCTTTTGTTTTGCGAATGCCAGCCGTATCAATTAAATTAAGAATAACACCATCTAAATTTAATTTTCCTTCTACTAAATCGCGGGTTGTGCCAGCAATATCAGTAACAATAGCTTTGTTTTCTTCTATTAAAACATTTAAAAGACTGCTTTTGCCAACATTGGGACTGCCAATAATAACCGTGTTGATGCCTTCTTGAATCAATTTGCCATTTTTGCTTGCCTGATACACTTCCAAAAGATCTTTTTTTATTTTCCTAACATTCTTTTTTATTTTATCAACTGTTACTTCCTCAATGTCCTCATATTCAGGATAATCAATATTAACAGCAATATGAGCAATTAAATCGGTTATTTTTTTTCTGTTTTTTTCGATGCGCGCCGAAACACTTCCTTGCAACTGATTAAAGGCTGCTGCTCGGTTTAATTCCGTTTGCGAATTAATTAAGTTCATAACTCCTTCGGCTTCTATTAAGTCTATTCTGCCGTTTAAAAAAGCTCTTTTAGTAAATTCCCCTGGCTCCGCTAATTCACAACCGTTTGCTAATAATATTTCTAATGTTTTATTAGTTGCAATAATTCCACCGTGACAATTTATTTCCACTACATCTTCTTTGGTATATGTGCGGGGTGCGCGCATAATAGAAACCAAAACCTCATCAACTCTTTTTTCTCCTTCTACTATAAAACCATAATGGATGGTATGGCTTGCGGCTTTTTTCAGGTTTTCCCCAATAAAAATTTTATTAACGATATTAATGGCTTCTTCGCCACTAACTCTAATTATGCTAATCGCGCCGATGCCAAGAGCGGTGGCAACGCCTGCTATTGTTTTTTCCATTTTTTTTCAACTCCTTTAAACCAATATATTTAGGTAATTTGCGGGGATTTTTAAAAATTGTAATTGAAACACACTTATCAACAAAACAAACTAACCAGCTTTCTAAATAAAGCGGTGGTTTTAATGTTAAAGGAAACATATGTCTTTCAATAATATTAGACACTTTTTTATCAACATATGACGGAAAATAATATTGAGCATTTTCCTTTGCTTCTTTAGCATGAACAAAACCATGCAACTTTAGAAACGATTTTCTTTTTTTATTCTTCTGCCAATCTTCATAATAAAAATCATGAAGAAGCGCGCCAATCGTTGCTTTTTTATAATCTAGTTTCAATTTTCTAGAAATTAAAAAGGTTATTTTGGCGACTTGATAGCAATGATTATATAAATTATCTTCATGGTGGAGATATTCTTTTCTTTTTTGAAATTCTTGATGTTTTATTATCTCATTAACCAAATAATAAAATTCTGCTTTTTCTTCTTTTCTCATTATTTCCCCTCGCTCTTTTAGTTTACTTGATAACATTTTACAAGTCAACAATCAAAAAAATAGTCATAATGACTACTTTTCTTTATAAATAATATTAATATGACGATTGGGTTCTTCTCCTTCGCTCTCGGTTTCGAGATCTTCATATTCATTAATAATATTATGAACAATTCTTCTTTCGTATGAATTCATGTAATCTAATTTAACGCCAACTTTTGTCGCCCTCACATCATCTGCTATAAATCGAACATCTCTTTCTAAACTTTTTTGTTTTTCCGCTTGATATTTACCAACATCAACCCTCACCTTTACTGTCCCGCCAATTTCTTTTCTTATTATTTGACTAACGAGATACTGAATCGACTTCAAAGTGCGACCTTCTTTACCAATAACAATACCATTATTATTGGCATTAATATTAATTTTTAAATAATCCCCTTCGATATTGATTTCGCTTGTTATTTCATTTTCCATCAGGTCCCCTAATTGAGCAAAGAAATTTTCAATATATTCCTTAACTTCTTCTTTTGAGACAGTGCGAATAACTACTTTTTTATTTAGCAAACTATTGTTTTCGCTTTTTTCTTTGATGAATTCGTTTTCCAAATCAATTTTTTCAAGCAGTTCTTCTTCCTTTCCCTCATATTCTTTGATGTTAAACATTTTGCAACACCTTTCTTTCTCTTCTTTTTTTTATAATTAAATTTTGTAAAATTGTAAAGGTACTATTAAATACCCAATACAGGCCTATTCCAACTGATAACGTAAACGATATAAATGAAATAAAGATAATCATAAACTTCATTATTTTTTCCATTTGAATTGCTTGTTCGCCTACTCCCGTACTAGCCTTATTTAATTTAAAAGAATAATGCGTCGAAATAATAATTAAAGCGATAAAAATCAAATAATGCCACTGACCCGCTGATACCGCTTGTAAAGGAGTTGTTTTTAAAACAAAAATCCCTAAAAAGTTTTCTTCAAACAAAACGGGCACGCGATTAATAGCTTGAAAAAAAGCAAAGAAAAGCGGAATTTGAACAATGGCAAACATACAACCAGCTAGCGGTTGAATATTATGTTTTTTATAAATTTGCAATTGTTCCTTACCTTTTTGCATCATTTCTGCTTTGTCTTCTTTGTTTTTATATTTTTTTTCTAATTCTTCTAAGTCTGGTTTAGCGCTTTTCATATTTTCTGATTGTTGCGCCGTTTTGGCCGTTATCGGAAACATTAAAAATCGCATTAATAAAGTAACTAAAATAATTGCTAAACCATAACTGCCTACTTTTGTGCCAATATTTATTAATAACCACGCTAAAGGACGGACAAAAAAAGTATGCCATATCCCCTCATAGGAGTCGCTAATAAAATTAAATTGACTACATTTCGGAACTTCACTAATATCAACATTTTCTTCTCGGTAAGCACCTATCGCTTCTTTTTCTTCCGGAAGACATAAAATGTTTTCGTAATAAACAACATCATTATGTTCAAATGTCTGCTGACATCCCGTCAGGATCAATATTAAAAATACTATTATTATTTTGTAATACTTTTTCATTTTTCTCCCTCTTCTAGCAAATTATTTTTGCGAAAAAACAACTCTAGCTCTTTTTCGATTAAGTTAAATTCTACTTCCGCCACTTCCTTTTTAGCTAATATAATACAATTAAACCCTTCTTTAAAATTATACTTTCGCACAATGCTTTTCATTCTTCTTTTGATAAAATTTCTTGTAACGGCGGTTGTTTTTTTACTACTAACCGCAAAGCCAAAGGAAAAATCTTTTTTATCTGTTTTTTCTAAATAAAATAAAAAGTTTTTACTTCTTTGAGGTTTTATTTGTTCAAAAATTCGGGTGTATTGATAATTCTTTTTTATTATATTTTCTTTTTTCATTTCCCCTCCGCCCGCTTTTAACTAGATAATTTTTTTCTTCCTTTCGCGCGACGACGTTTAATTATTTTTGCTTTCAGCCGCGCAAAAAAACCATGTTTTTTCTTTTTTTTTCTTACATTTGGTTGATAAGTTCTTTTCATGTTATCCTCCTCTTTTCTTCTTAATACGTCTTATCAATTATATATATATTTACTTTTTTTGTCAAATAAGTTTTTAAAGAAAGTTTTCCACATTTTTTTACACTTTTGCACATCTTTTTCGCACATTTTTTGGACATGTTAATTATTAAATTTTTTTTATGTTCAAAACACACTTTTTATTGGTTTTTTATCTTTTTTAGTGTACAATAATAATTGTTATTTCAAAAACAGGAGGTTGCTTATGAACTATGAATCAATTTGGGCGAATTTTCTAGAGAAAATGGAACAAAACTTGACGCCTATTAATTATACCACATGGTTTGCTGACACTAAATTAATAAATTTAGAAGACCAAACAGCAACTGTGCTTGTTCCTATTCATGTTCATAAAAAGCACTTGAAAGAAAGTTATTATGATCTAATAACTAATGTTTTCTCAGAAATCACTGGGTCCAACTTTTCTTTTGAATTTATTACAGAAGATGATTTGCAAGAAAAAAAACAAAAAGAAGAATTTGGTGTTCCTAGTATTAAAACTTTTCAATCAAATTTAAATCCTTCTTACACTTTTGAAAATTTTATTATTGGCGAAAGCAATAAATTTGCGGGGACAACCGCCTTAGCGGTGGCAGAAAAACCCGGTTTTATGTACAATCCTCTTTTTATTTATAGCAAATCAGGTTTAGGAAAAACACATTTATTACACGCGATTGGCAATTACATTATTCAACATCTAAACCAAAGGGTTTTATATGTGACAAGCGAACAATTTGTTAATGATTTTATCGAATTATATCGAAAAAACAAACAAGAAAATAACATTGCGGCAACGGAACAATTTAAAAAAAAATACCGTGATGTTGATGTTTTAATGATTGATGATATTCAATACTTAGAAATAGCTTTCAAAACACAACAAGAATTTTTTAACACTTTTAATGATTTGCATACTAAAAACAAACAAATTATTATTACTTCCGATCGTTCACCGGATGATTTAAAACAACTAGAAGAAAGATTAAGAACTCGCTTTTCTTGGGGTCTTATGGTTGATATTAAACCACCAAACTTTGAATTAAGATTAGAAATAATTAATAAAAAAATCGAAGCTCATTCCTTAGTTTCTTCCTTTCCGGAAGAAGTTAAAGAATTTATAGCTAGTAATTGTACTTCCGATATTCGTAAATTAGAAGGAGCGATAACGCGTGTCATCGCGTTTGCAACTATGATGAATAAAAGCCAAATAACAGCTGAATTAGCAATTGATGCTTTAAAAGATTATTTTGGTAATTGTGTTGTTGGGAAAAATAAAATAGAACAAGTTTTAAATGTTGTCGCCCGCCATTATAATATAACTACCGAGGAAATGATTAGCAAAAAAAGAATTAGTGAAATTGCTGTTCCTCGTCAAATAGCTATGTTTATATGTCGAACGATTTACAATGAACCCCTAACCAAAATTGGATTTGCTTTTGGCGGGAAAAACCATACTACGGTGATGCATTCAGTCGAAAAAATAAAAAATAAAATAGAAAAAGATAATGCCTTTAATTTAGAAATTAAAAAAATAATTGAAAAAGTGGAAAACCCTTAAAAATTATATTTTTATAAACATTCATTTTAACCAATAAAATTAAAGAAGAATCTTGTTTTTAAACATTATCCACATCAATAATAAAAATAAAATAAAAAAATAAATAAAAAAAGGAGAGATAAAATGAAATTAACTATTAAAAAAGAAATTTTAACTATTCATCTAGAGAATGTTATAAAAGGACTTTCTACTAAAAATTTAATTCCTATTCTGAATTGTATAAAATTAGAATTAAAAGAAGAGGGGATGTATTTAATAAGTACCAATAATGACATAAGTATAAAAACTTTTATTGATCAAGAAGATATTGAGGAAATAAAAGAAATTGGAATAATTGTTGTTCCGGGGCGTCTTTTTTATGAATATATAAGAAAATTAGAAGATGAATTTATTATTTTAGAAGAATTAATTGAAAATAAATTAAGAATTTATACACCACAAGCTTTTTCTGATATTAATTGTAATGATAAAAATGATTTTCCTAATTTAGATTTCAATACCAAAAAAAATTATATTACTGTTAATTCTGATCTTTTAAAGAAAATAGTAAATAAAACTATTTATGCTGCCGCTGTTAGTGAAGACAGACCAATATTAACAGGACTGAATTTAAAGATTGATAAAAATGAGATTAAATGTAGCGCGACAGATTCATATCGAATAGCTACCAAAAAAATTAATGTAAAAAATAAGATTAATGAGGCTGTTAATTGTGTTATTCCAAGTAAAAATTTAAATGAATTAGTTAAAATATTAGAAAACAATGTGACGGATGTGGAAATGCATGTTTATAATAATAGAATTTTATTTAAAATAGAAAATTTAAAATTTGTATCGCGTTTAATTAACGGTAATTTTCCAAGCATAGAAGAAATTATAAGAAAGGAAAGTCCTATTAGTATAAAAATAAACATTAATAAACTTTTTCATGCCTTAGATAGAACAACTTTATTAGCAAGGGAAGAAAACAAACAAACAGTTAATTTTATTATTGAAGAAAAACAAGTAAAACTAAAGGCAGTTATTCCCGAAATAGGAAAAGTAGAAGAAAAAATAGAATTAGAAGAAAAAACAAAAGAAAAATTTGAAATTTCCTTTTCTTCTCGTTATATGTTAGACACTTTAAAAAATGTAAGCGGGGAAAATGTTGTTTTATTATTTTCCACACCAACTGCTCCTATAATAGTAAAAACAGAAGACGAAGATAATTATGTTCAATTATTTCAACCAATAAGAACATATTAAAAAAGATCAAAATTACCATAACGGTAATTTTTTTTTGAACAAAAGAAATGTTGTTTCAGACAAAAAAAGGTTTTTTTAAAATAAATACATATATTATGATAGGAAGAAGAAAAGGAGAGATAAAATGGAAGAATATGAAATTAACGAAAGCACAAATGCTTTAATCCCGTTGACAGAAAACAAAACGAAAGTAATAGAAGATTATCGGAGTTGTGAAATTAATAAAAAAACATTAAAAATTGTTGATGAAAGTTGTAAATACTTTGGAAGTTCTTATCAAGGAAGATTTGAAGGAGCAAAGAAGATGTTAGGTCCGAAAATATATAAAGCACCTATTATAGTAGAGGAAAGCAAAGAAATGATCTATTTTCCGACTGGATCTTCTCGCGCGGCTGATTGTGCTTGGTTTTCATTAAAAAAAGTAAAAAATGTGGAAAGAAAAGGATACAATACTTTGGTAGAATTCCAATCTAATCAAAAAATAGAAGTAAAAATTTCCTTTGAATCATTTCAAAATCAATTATTAAGAGCTTCTTACTTATCAACAATTTTAAGAGAAAGAAAACAAAAATAAATAAGATATTTTATTAGAATTTTTTCAGAAATTATGTTATAATTATAATATAAGTAAATGGTGATAATTTTATGATTATAGATAGAATTAATTTATATAATTTTCGTAATTTTAAAACAAAAACGATTAATTTTCATTCAGGCATTAACATACTAGTTGGAGAAAACGGCATAGGAAAAACATCAATAATTGAAAGTATTTTTTTTCTTTCTAACTTAAAGTCGCCGCGCACTAATCGTTTACAAGATTTAATAAAAAAAAACGACAGTTTTTTTATTGTTGAAGGAAGTTTTTTAAAAAACCAGCAAAAGAAATTGTTAAAAATTAAATATAATGGGAATAAAGCAAATATTTTATGGGGCGAAAAAGAAATAAAAAAAAGGGACATGATTCATGAAATTGATACTATTATATTTGAACCAGATGATTTAAAACTAATTAAAGGAGAACCAAGCGAAAGAAGGGAATACCTTGATTTGCAACTATCCCAATTAATTGGTAAATACTATCAATTAAAGAAAGAATATGAAAAAGTGTTAAAACAACGCAATTGGTTGTTGAAAACAATAAAATATGAAAAAAAAAGCGACGATGTTTTCTTAGATATATTGACCGAAAAAATAATCGAGAAGGGGGCTTATATATATAATATTCGTAAAAGCTATATTGATAATATCAATCAGGAAATTGATAATATTTTTTTTGATGTTTCCGGACTTAAAAAATTACAAATAAAATATAAAACCACCCCAAATTTAGAAAATTTTAATGTTGAAGAGATAAAGACAATTTTCCGAGAGGAATTTAAAATTATTCGGAATGAAGAAATTGAAAAAGCAGTTACATTATTAGGTCCCCATCGTGATGATTTTTTATTTTATTTAAATGAGGAAAACTTAAAAAACTTTGGTTCGCAAGGTCAGCAAAGATTAAGTGTAATATCCCTTAAGTTAGCAGAAATAAAAATTTTTGAAAAATTAAAAGAAAGGCGGCCAATATTATTGTTAGATGATGCGTTTAGCGAGTTAGATGTGAAAAAAAAGAATAAACTGTTTAAATACATTAAAAGTGATGATCAAACAATAATAACAACTACTAATATTAACAATATTGAAAAAAAATTAATAAAAGAAGCAAAACAAATTAATTTAGAAATAGAAGAGGTGCCAAATGAAAAAGTATGACGAAACTAATATCCAAGTTTTAGAAGGATTAGAAGCGGTTCGCAAAAGACCAGGAATGTATATAGGAAGCACGGGAAGTAGCGGACTTCATCATTTGTTATGGGAAATTGTTGATAATGCAATTGATGAAGCATTAGCGGGATATTGTGATGATATTGAAATAATTATTGGTAAAGATAATACAATTACTGTCAAAGATGACGGCAGAGGAATTCCGGTTGGAAAGCATGAAAAAACGGGTCTTTCGGCGGTGGAAACAGTTTTTACAATTTTACATGCCGGCGGCAAGTTTGGTGGCGGGGGATATAAAGTTTCCGGTGGTTTGCATGGCGTGGGGGCTAGTGTTGTTAATGCTCTAAGTGAATTTGTCGAAATAACTGTTTACTATGAAGGTAAAGTTTATTTTATGCGCTTTGAAAACGGTGGCAAAACAAAACAAAAACTAGAAGTTGTTGATAAATGTCCAACCCAGCGCACCGGCACGACTGTTAAATTTAAACCAGACAAAGCGGTTTTTGATGAGACGCTAGACTTTGATTATGAAAAAATTAGAACGCGCTGTAAAGAATTAGCTTATTTAAATAAAGGGCTTAAAATAGTTGTTATCGATGAAAGAAGCGATAAAAAAGAAGAATTTTGTTATGATGGCGGAATTGCTGCTTATGTGGAAATGTTAAATGAAAACAAAAAGCCAATTCATGAGAAAATAATTTATTTTGAAGGGGAAGAAAAAAATGTTATTTTAGAAATTGCCTTACAATATAATAGTAGTTATACGACTAATTTATATTCTTTTGCCAATAATATTAATACTCATGAAGGAGGAATGCATGAAGAGGGTGTCAAAAGAGCACTTACTAGAGTAATAAATAATTACGCCCGCAATAATAATTTATTAAAAGAAAAAGAAGAGTCCTTAATAGGAGAGGATGTAAAAGAAGGTTTGACAATGATAATTTCTTGTAAACATCCTGATCCGCAATTTGAAGGACAAACCAAAACAAAGTTGGGAAATCCCGAAGTAAGAAAAATTGCTGACCGACTATTTAGTGAAGGACTAGAAAGGTTTTTGTTAGAAAATCCTAGTGATGCGAAAGCAATTATTGAAAAATGTTTAAGCGCCGCTAAAGCGCGAATAGCAGCGAAAAAAGCACGCGAATTAACGAGAAGAAAAAATGTATTAGAAGTATCTAATTTGCCCGGGAAATTAACTGATTGTTCATCGCGCGACCCTTTGCGCTCAGAACTTTTTATTGTCGAGGGGGATTCAGCAGGAGGATCCGCTATTGGTGGACGCGACTCGCAAATTCAAGCAATCCTCCCTTTGCGCGGGAAAATATTAAATGTTGAAAAAGCACGCCTTGATAAAATTTTGGGCAATGAGGAAATAAGAAGTTTAATTACCGCCCTTGGGGTTGGCATTGGTGATGAATTTGAGTATTGTAAGTTAAGGTACCATAAAATAATAATTATGACAGATGCCGATGTTGATGGGGCCCATATTAAAAACTTATTGTTAACATTATTTTATCGCTTTTTCCGCCCCTTAATAGAAAAAGGAAATCTTTATATCGCCCAGCCACCACTTTATAATATAAGACATGGCAAAAAAACCAAATATGTTTTAAATGAAGAAGAAAAAGAAGCGTATATTGAGTCTTTAGATGAAAACACCAAATATGACGTTAGTAGAAACAAAGGATTAGGAGAAATGGACGCCCATGAATTATGGGAGACAACTATGGACCCAAGTAAAAGAAAATTAGTAAGAGTAACAATAGAAGATGCTATCAAAGCAGATCTAGCATTTGAAAGATTAATGGGTGATGAAGTAGAACCCCGAAGAGAATTTATCGAAAAAAATGCCACATACGCCCAAAATATAGACGTTTAGGAGTGAGAAAATGAATAACAGTGTGAAAGAAAAAAGTATTGTAGAGGAATTAGAAGGGTCTTTTATTGATTATTCGATGAGCGTAATCATTTCCCGGGCGCTTCCTGATTTAAGAGATGGTTTAAAACCAGTGCATCGGCGAATTTTATATGGCATGTATGCTTTAGGAATAACGCCTGATAAACCATTTAAAAAATCAGCTCGGATTGTTGGTGATGTAGTAGGTAAATATCACCCGCATGGCGATGTTGCGGTTTATGATAGCATGGTTCGGATGATACAAACCTTTGCTTTTCGTTACCCATTAGTAGCCGGACATGGAAATTTTGGTTCGATTGATGGGTATGGCGCGGCAGCAATGCGTTATACAGAGGCACGCATGGCAAAAATTTCTGGCGAACTTTTAAGAGATTTAAATAAAGATACGGTTGATTTTGCACCAAATTATGACGGCCAGGAAAAAGAACCGGTAGTCTTACCAAGTCGCTTTCCTAATATATTAGTTAATGGAACCATGGGAATTGCCGTTGGTATGGCAACCAATATTCCGCCGCATAATTTAGGCGAAGTTATTGATGGCTGTGTTGCATTAATTGAGAACAGTGAAATTAACAGCATGGACTTAATGGAATACATAAAAGGACCAGATTTTCCAACGGGAGCTAGCATTTTGGGAAATAATGGCATTAGAAATGCATACGAAACAGGAAGAGGATCATTAATTATTAGAGCGCAAACAAAAATTGTTGAAGAGAATAGCAAAAAAAAGATAATTATTACCGAAATTCCTTTTCAAGTAAACAAAAAATCATTAATTACCAAAATTGCTGACTTGGTAAAAGAAAAAAAGATTGAAGGAATTAGTAATTTAGTTGACGAAACAAATTTAAAAGGCATGAAAATAGTAATAGAATTAAAAAAAGAAGCTAATTCAGAAGTTGTTTTAAATAATTTATATAAAAACACCAATCTACAAACATCTTATAGCATAAATCTACTATCATTAGTAGATGGCAGACCACAAACACTAGGTTTAAAAGAAATATTAAGTAAATACTTGGAATATCAAAAAGAAATTATTATTAGAAGAAGCCGCTTTGAATTAAACAAAGCAGAAAAGCGCGTCCATATATTAGAAGGTTTAAGAAAAGCGCTTTTAAACATTGACGAAGTAGTAAAAATTATTAAAGAGGCTGCTTCTGATCAAGATGCCGCCAAGAAACTTATTAAACGATTTGGTTTTACAAATGAACAAACAGAAGCAATTTTAGAAATGAAATTGCGTCGTTTAACGGGCTTAGAACGAGAAAAAATTGAAAACGAATTAAAAGAATTAGAAAAAGCAATTGAACATTTACAAGATTTATTAAATTCAAGCGAGAAGATAATGGCTTTGATAAAAGAAGAATTAGTTGAGATAAAAGAAAAATATGCTGATGAAAGAAGAACGATCATTGAAGAAGACTACGATGAAGAAATCACTGATGAATCTTTAATTCCGGTTACCAACAATATCGTAATGTTAACTAGCAAGGGATATGTAAAGCGTTGTGAAGATGATCAATATCGTGTGCAAAACCGCGGCGGAGTTGGATTAAAAGGGATGAACGTTCACGAAGAGGATGTAATTGAACAAATGCTTTACTGTCAAAGTCATGATCAAATATTGTTTTTCTCAAACCGGGGCAAGGTTTACCGCGTAAAGGGTTATGAAATACCAACCTTTGGGCGCCAGGCAAAAGGATTGCCGGTTGTCAATTTGCTTCCGCTTAAAGAAGGGGAAAGAATAAATACAATCCAAAAGAATACCGCCGAAGAAGGAAATATGTTTTTTATCTTTTGCACCAAAAAAGGAATAATAAAAAGAGTAAAAACTAGTGATTTTGATTTAATACGCAAAACAGGCAAGATCGCAATCGGTCTAAAAGAAGACGATGAACTATTAGCTGTTAGAAAAAGTAAAGGGTCCGATGAAGTTTTTCTAGCTTCCTCGGAAGGAAAGATGGTAAGGTTTTCTGAGAAAAAAATAAGAATCATGGGAAGAACAGCCGCTGGCGTTCGAGGTATTAAATTAGATCAAGGAGTTTGCGTTGGTTGTGAAATAACAGACGAAGAAAATAAAAAAGTGCTAGTTATTACTGAAAAAGGATATGGAAAACTAACACCAGTTGCTGAGTATCGCGAAACTAATAGAGGCGCTAAAGGGGTAAAAACCTTACAAGTAAGTCTGAAAAAAGGTCCGTTAGTTGGTTTTAAAATAATTAAAGGCGACGAGGAAATAATGTTAATTTCTAACACCGGGATGGTTATTAGAATTTCGGCAACACAAATACCAGTAACGCACCGAGCGACGCAAGGAATAAGAATAATTAATTTAAAAGAAGAACAAACGGTATCAACGTTAACAATTGTTGATAAAGAAATAATTTGTGAAGAATAATAAAATGTTCCACGTGGAACATTAGAACTTGTCCAACGATGTTTCACGTGAAACAT